>NZ_JBEXOS010000049.1:0-61199 GCF_040611655.1 Streptomyces sp. NPDC006552 | reverse complement strand
TTTTGGGCTGCGTACCCCCCCCATGTTTTTTTTCCCCCGCCGGCCCCCCTGCCCCCCTCCGTTCCCCCCCCGGCCGCCGAAGGTGTGGGCACCGGAAAGATCCGGCCAGGGAGGAGCCTCGGTCCGGTGGGGATCAGTGGATGATGCCGGTGCGCAGGGCGACCGCCACCATCCCGGCCCGGTCACCCGTGCCGAGCTTGCGCGCGATCCGGGCGAGGTGGCTCTTGACGGTCAGGGCGGACAGGCCCATCGAGACGCCGATGGCCTTGTTCGACTGTCCCTCGGCGACGAGGCGGAGCACCTCGACCTCGCGTCCGGACAGTTCGCGGTAGCCGCCCGGGTGGCTCGGGGCACCCGGGGGGCGACGGTGCATACGGGCGGCCGCGGAACCGATCGGGGCGGCGCCGGGGCGGGTGGGGAGTCCTACGTTCGTGCGGGTGCCGGTGACGACATAGCCCTTGACGCCGCCCGCGAGGGCGTTGCGCACGGCACCGATGTCGTCTGCGGCGGAGAGGGCGAGGCCGTTGGGCCAGCCCGCGGCTCGGGTTTCGGAGAGGAGCGTGAGGCCGGATCCGTCGGGGAGGTGGACGTCGGCTACGCAGATGTCACGGGGGTTGCCGATGCGGGGACGAGCCTCCGCGACGGACGAGGCCTCGATCACGTCGCGCACACCGAGCGCCCACAGATGGCGGGTGACGGTGGAACGGACGCGGGGGTCGGCCACGACCACCATGGCGGTCGGCTTGTTCGGGCGGTAGGCGACCAGGCTTGAGGGCTGCTCGAGGAGAACGGACACCAGGCCTCCTGGGGTGCGGGACGGAGCCGGCTCGGGGGTGAAGCCGGGACGAACCGTGCTTTCAAGGTCACTGAGGTCTTCGGCACCAAACCCGTCCGCCTTTAGAGAAAGATCACGATTTGGTGAGTAACAATCCACGCAATTCAGACACAGTATCGATCATCCGAAGATCAAACCGAATCGAAACGAGTAACGGCCGCGTCAGCATCTGCCGACGCGGCCGAAAACAGCCCCTGCGAAGAGGAGAGAGTAGGGAGAGGGAAAGGGGAGCGCGGCGGTTCAGGCCGGGTGCGGGCCCCGGCGCTGCGGCAGTGACACCACCGCGCCCTCCGTGCCGAGCGCCCCGCCCGGCACCGGCGGCAGCCCCGCGACCTGGCAGAGCAGCTCGCACCACGCGGCGAGGTGCGCGGAGGTGTCCGGCACCCCGCCGCGGCCCTCGCGCGGGGTCCAGGACGCCCGGATCTCGATCTGCGAGGCGGCGGGCCGCTCGCCGATCCCGCCGAAGTAGTGCGAACTGGCCCGGGTGACCGTGCCGGAGGCCTCCCCGTAGGACAGGCCCCGGGCCGCCAGCGCGCCCGTCAGCCACGACCAGCAGACCTCCGGGAGCAGCGGATCGGCGGCCATCTCCGCCTCCAGCTCCGCGCGGACCAGGGTCACCAGGCGGAACGTGCCGTGCCACGCCTCGTGCCCGGCCGGGTCGTGCAGCAGCACGAGCCGGCCGTCGGCCAGGGCGTCGTCCTCGGCGTCGCCGGCCGCCGCGTCGACGACCGTCGCCTCCAGCGCGTAGGAGAAAGGGGCCAGCCGCTGCGGCGGGCGCGTGGGATCGATCTCGATCTCCGGGCGCAGCCGCGCGCACCGCAGGGCGTCGACCGCCGTACGGAAGGCCAGGGGGGTGGGCGGAGCCGTGTCGTCCTCATGTGCAGCGTTCATGTCCCGAGCGTTCTGCCCCTCCCGCACCGATTCACTCATCCCGTCCGAGTCGTCAGAGTCCTGCCGGCTGTCCGACCGCTGTCGCGCGGCGCGGCCATGCCGGGAAGGGTAAGGGGAAGGAGGCCGCCGCGCGGGCAGGGACACCCGGCACCGACGCCGTTCTCGCTCGGCTTCGGGGCCGTGGGAGACTCTCCGGTGTGAGTGCCAACACCCAGGCCACGGGCCAGCAGCCGTCAGAGACGAACGACGCCGTCCAGGATTCCGCCTTCCTGCGCGCGTGCAGGCGCGAGCCTGTGCCGCACACGCCGGTGTGGTTCATGCGGCAGGCGGGGCGCTCACTGCCCGAGTACCTCAAGGTGCGCGAGGGCATCCCGATGCTGGAGTCGTGCATGCGGCCCGAGCTGGTCGCCGAGATCACGATGCAGCCGGTGCGCCGTCACAAGGTCGACGCGGCGATCTACTTCAGCGACATCGTCGTGCCGCTCAAGGCCATCGGCATCGACCTCGACATCAAGCCCGGCGTCGGGCCCGTCGTCGAGCAGCCGATCCGCACCCGCGCCGACCTGGACCGGCTGCGCGACCTGACCCCGGACGACGTCTGGTACGTCACCGAGGCCATGGGCCTGCTCACCGCCGAGCTCGGCGCGACGCCGCTCATCGGCTTCGCGGGCGCGCCGTTCACCCTCGCCAGCTACCTCGTCGAGGGCGGCCCGTCGCGCGGCCACGAGCACACCAAGGCGCTCATGTACGGCGACCCGCAGCTCTGGGCCGACCTGCTCGACCGGCTCGCCGACATCACCGCCACCTTCTTGAAGGTGCAGATCGAGGCGGGCGCGAGCGCCGTGCAGCTCTTCGACTCCTGGGTGGGCGCGCTCGCCCCGGCCGACTACCGCCGCTCCGTCCTGCCCGCCTCGCAGAAGGTCTTCCGGGCCGTCGAGGCGTACGGCGTGCCGCGCATTCACTTCGGCGTCGGCACCGGTGAACTGCTCGGCCTGATGGGCGAGGCCGGCGCGGACGTCGTCGGCGTCGACTGGCGGGTGCCGCTCGACGAGGCCGCGCGCCGGGTGGGCCCGGGCAAGGCGCTCCAGGGCAACCTCGACCCGGCGACCCTCTTCTCCACGACCGCGGCCGTCGAGACCAAGGCGCGCGAGGTGCTCGACGCGGCGGCCGGCCTCGAAGGCCACGTGTTCAACCTCGGGCACGGCGTCCCGCCGAGCACCGACCCGGACGCGCTCACCCGCCTCGTGGAGTACGTCCACACGCAGACCGCGTAGGGCGCCTCAGCGCGGTTCCCGGCCGGGCGCGCCGTCCGCCGACCAGAGCGCGGTCAGCGAGGCGTGCAGGGTGTGGACGGGCCGCCAGCCCAGCTCCCGGCGGGCCGCGGTGATCCGCACGCACCGCCAGGGCACCGCGGTGGCCTCGCCGGACGCGCCGGGCGCCGGCTCCAGCCGGCCCCGGTACCCGGAGACCCGCAGCAGACCGTGCGCCAGCTCGCGCACCGCGACGGCGCGGCCGCTGCCGATGTTCAGCAGCGGGGGCAGCGGCCCATGCGCGGTCAGGGCGAGGGCCGCCGCCGTCGCCACGTCCCGGACGTCGACGAAGTCCCGGTGCGCCGACGCGTCGGCGACCCGCAGCGGTCCGGACCGGCCGTGGCGCACGGCCTCCCGCAGCTCGGCCGTCAGGCGGCCGGGCAGCCCCGCCCGGCCTGCACCGGGACCGACCACGTCGGTCACCCGCAGCACGACCGAGTCGAGGCCGGAGCCGGTGACGGCGAGGGTGCCCGCCAGTTTGCTCGCCCCGTACACGCAGACGGGCCGGGCCGGCGCCTCCTCCGGGGTCTGTTCGCCGAGGACCGCGGGGCCGTACTCGGCGGCCGAGCCGAGGTGGACCAGGCGCGCCGCGGGCGCCGCCTCGCGCAGCGCCTCGCACAGGACCGCGGGGCCACGGGAGTTGGCCTCGACCAGCGTCAGGGCGCTGCCGCCGACGGCTCCGGCGCAGTTGACGACCGCGTCGGGCGCGGCCAGGCCGATGAGGTGCGCGAGGGCCCGCGGCGGCGCCGTCGCGAGGTCGACTCGCAGGTCGTCGGCGGGGTGGCGGCCGCCGGTGAGCAGCCGCACACCCGGCAGGGCGCGCAGCCGTCCGGCGATGTGCCCGCCCAGAAAACCGCCGGCGCCCAGGACGAGGAGACGCACGGCCGGGTCACGCTCCCTTCCACGTGCGGGACGCCAGGGGCAGGAGGGAGCGGCACGGGCGCCGGGGTGCCGTACCGCCCTCACGCGTCACATCGTGGGGGCCCGGAAGGAGTGCCGGACGGTTTCTGCCGGAACTGGCGGAAAAGCAGCGCCGGTCCGACGGCGATCCGCCATCAGGTGATCAGGAACGGGCGGAGGCGCGGAGCGCCGAGGACGCCTTGCGGGCCGCCACGAGGACCGGGTCCCACACCGGTGAGAACGGCGGCGCGTACCCGAGGTCCAGCGCCGTCATCTGCTCCACCGTCATCCCGGCCGTCAGCGCGACGGCCGCCACGTCGACCCGCTTGGCCGCGCCCTCGCGCCCCACGATCTGCACACCGAGCAGCTTCCCGGTGCGCCGCTCGGCCGTCATCTTCACCGTCATCTGCGCCGCCCCCGGGTAGTACCCCGCCCGGCTCGTCGACTCGACCGTCACCGACACGAACTGGAGCCCGGCGCGGAGCGCGTCCTTCTCGCGCAGCCCCGTACGCGCGATCTCCAGGTCGCAGACCTTGCTCACCGCGGTCCCCACGACGCCGGGGAAGGTGGCGTAACCGCCGCCCACGTTGGCCCCGATGACCTGCCCGTGCTTGTTCGCGTGGGTGCCGAGCGCGATGTGCCGCTCGCGGCCCGAGACCAGGTCGAGGACCTCGACGCAGTCGCCGCCGGCCCAGATGTCGTCATGGCCGCGCACCCGCATGCCCAGGTCCGTCAGCAGCCCGCCGTTGTCACCCAGCGGCAGCCCCGCGTCGCGCGCGAGCGCCGTCTCCGGCCGCACGCCGATGCCCAGCACCACGATGTCCGCCGGGTATTCGGCGTCCTGGGTCGCGACGGCCCGCACCCGCCCGTCGTCCCCGGTGAGGATCCGGGTCACCTCGGCGTCGTTCACCAGCGTGATGCCCATGCCGGCCATCGCCTCGTGCACCAGGCGGCCCATGTCCGGGTCGAGCGTCGACATCGGCTCGGCCCCGCGGTTGACGACGGTCACCTCGTACCCGCGGTGCAGCAGCGCCTCGGCCATCTCCACGCCGATGTACCCGGCGCCGACCACGACGGCCCTGCGCCCCTCGGTCGTGCGCAACGTGTCGATCAGCGCCTGTCCGTCGCCGAGGGTCTGCACGCCGTGCACGCCGGCCGCGTCCATGCCCGGCAGATCGGGCCGCAGCGGCCGGGCGCCGGTCGCGATCACCAGCTTGTCGTACCCGACCCACGACTCCTCTCCGCCGTCCACGGACCGGGCCCGGACCCGGCGCCCCTCGACGTCGATCCGGACGACCTCGGTGCGCATCCGCAGATCGATGGCGCGTTCCCGGTGCTCCGCGGGCGAGCGCGCGATCAACTCGTCCCGGCCGCCGACCTGGCCGCCCACCCAGTAAGGGATGCCGCACGCCGAGTACGACGTGAAGTCCCCCCGCTCGAAGGCCACGATCTCCAGCTCGTCCGGACCGCGCAGCCGCCGGGCGCCCGACGCGGCCGCCATGCCGGCCGCGTCGCCGCCGACGACCACGAGACGTTCGCGCGCAGACTCATTTGTGCTCATGGGCGCAACGCTACGTCGGCCGCGCGCGTCAGTCCCGCGCGTCGGGTCCCTGAGGTGCGGAGACCGGCCGCGCGGGCCCGCCCCGGCCGCGCCGCGCCAGCCGGGGACGCACGAGCCGCAGCCACAGGAACCCGAGCAGCGCCGCGACCGCGGCGAACGGCAGCACGGCCGCGAGTACCATCGCCACCCACTTCAGCACGGTCACGAAGGCGTCCCAGCCGCCCGCCAGCGCGTCCTGGAACCCCGCCTCGTCGTCCTTGTCGCCGGCCGCCTTCGCGGGTGTCTCGGAGAGCCGCAGGGTGATCGTCGCGAGCGCCGTACGGTCCTTGAGCGACGCCTGTTGCGCGAGCAGCGACTCCAGCTCCGCCTCGCGGCCGCCCAACTCCCCTTCCAGCGCCACCACATCGCTCAGTTTCGTGGCCCGGTCCATGAGTTCGCGCACCCGGGCCACGCTCGCCCGCTGGGAGGCGACCCGGCTGTCCACGTCGACGACCTGGTCGGTGACGTCCTTCGCGCTCACGTTCCGTTCCAGCAGCCGCCCCGCGCCCGAGAGCCGGTCCAGCACGTCCTGGTACGCCTCCTGCGGCACCCGCAGGGTGAGCCGGGAGCGCTCGTGGCCCCGGCCGTCCCGGTCCGTCGTCTCGTCGCCGACGATGCCGCCCGCCTCCTCGGCGGCCGCGCGCGCGTCGGCGAGCGCGGCGGGGACGTCCGTGACCCGGACGGAGAGGGAGGCCGTGCG
This sequence comes from Streptomyces sp. NPDC006552, assembly GCF_040611655.1. Classification (NCBI taxonomy): domain Bacteria; kingdom Bacillati; phylum Actinomycetota; class Actinomycetes; order Kitasatosporales; family Streptomycetaceae; genus Streptomyces; species Streptomyces sp. NPDC006552. Next base: position 54,963 of record NZ_JBEXOS010000049.1, on the reverse strand, counting down.
GATGATGTGGACCCCGGTGAGCTTCGGCGGCTTCTTCGCGCCGGACGCGGCGCCGGCCCGGCCACTGTCGGCCGCCGCGCCCGCGTCCGGCCGGGAGGCGGCTCCCGCGTCGCTCTTCTGGTCGCCGCTGTCGCCGCCCCCGCTCGAACAGCCCGCGAGCGCGAGCGTCGCGGCGCACAGCAGCACGGCGCAGAGCCGCGCGGGCCGCGGCCGGGGACTCGGACGGTTCGGTCGGAACGTGTGCATGGTCGTACCCCCACGGGACCTCGCGGACAAGCGGACGTCTCCTTCGACGCGCGCGGGGCCACTGCGGTGGTTGCCGCACGGCCTCGAACCGGTCACGTTCGGGACTCGGCAAGAGGCGGCGTCCGGTCTGACAGAGTGGGGGGATGCGCGAAACGGACACAGGTACGGACAGCGGCCGCTCCCGGCCGGGCGGGAGCGAGGGCCCGGGGGAGGCGAGACACCGCAAGATCCTCGTCATCGGCGGCGGCATCGCGGGCCTCGCGGCGGCCTACCGGCTGCTCGCCTCCGCCGGGCCGGACGAGCGGGTCGAGGTGACCGTCCTGGAGGCGTCCGACCGGCTCGGCGGCAAGCTGCGCGCCGGGGAGATCGCCGGGGTCCGCGTCGACCTCGGCGCGGAGTCGATGCTGGCCCGCCGCCCCGAAGCGGTGGGCCTGGCCCGCGAGGTGGGCCTCGCCGAGCGGCTCGAGCCGCCGTCCACCGCGACCGCCTCGCTCTGGACCCGCTCCGTCCTGCACCCGATGCCCAAAGGCCACGTCATGGGCGTCCCCGGCACCGCCGACGCGCTCGCCGGGGTCCTCTCCGACGAGGGTCTCAAGCGCGTCGAGCAGGAGGCCGACCTGCCGCCCGTGGAACTGGGCGAGGACGTGGCCGTCGGCGAGTTCGTCGCGGCCCGCCTCGGCCGCGAGGTCGTCGACCGCCTCGTCGAACCGCTCCTCGGCGGCGTCTACGCGGGCGACGCCTACCGCATCTCGCTGCGCAGCGCGGTGCCCCAGCTCTTCGAGGAGGCCCGCCGCCACACGTCCCTGACGGCGGCGGTCCGCGCGATCCAGGCCCGCACCGCCCAGCACCAGCAGCCCGGCCCGGTCTTCATGGGCATCAAGGGCGGCATCGGCACCCTGCCCGCGGCGGTGGCCGACGCGGTGCGCGCGCGGGGCGGCACGATCCTGACGGGGGAGCGGGCCATCACCCTGCGGGCCCGTGGCGGCACCGAGGCGCCGCGCCGCACCGACGCCCGTCCGTCCGGCCGGTCCGTGCCGGCGCCCGCCGCGCCCGAGCCCGTCTGGCGTGTCGTCACCGAACAGGGCCGCACCTGCACCGCCGACCAGGTCGTCATCGCGCTGCCCGCCCCCGCCGCGGCGAGCCTGCTGCGTACCGCCTCACCGCTCGCCTCCCAGGAGCTGCGCGGCATCGACTACGCCTCGATGGCGCTGATCACCATGGCGTTCCGCACCAGCGAGGCGCGGCTGCCCGAGGGCAGCGGCTTCCTGGTCCCGCCCGTCGACGGCCACACCATCAAGGCCGCCACCTTCGCCTCCCACAAATGGGGCTGGATCGGCGCCGACGACCCGGACCTGCGCGTCGTGCGGACCTCGGTCGGCCGCTACGGCGACGAGAAGGACCTCGCCCGCGACGACGCCGACCTCGTCGACGCCGCCCGCCACGACCTGCGCGCCGCCACCGGCCACAGCGCGGCCCCGGTCGCCGCTCACGTCACGCGCTGGCAGGACGGCCTGCCCCAGTACCCCGTCGGCCACGCGGACCGCGTCGCGCGCGTCCGCGAACACCTCACGCACCTGCCCGGCCTCACCGTCTGCGGCGCCGCGTACGACGGCGTCGGCATCCCCGCGTGCATCGCGAGCGCGTACGCCGCCGCCGACGAACTGCGCGGCGACGGCGGCGCCCGCGAGGAGCTGAAGGCGAACCCGGTGCAGAGCCTGCACGGCGGCGCAGGAGAATAGGGACATGAGCGACGACACCCCTACCACCGACCCGGCGCGGATCCCGAACAAGGGCAAGCTGGCCAAGGACCTGAACGAGGTCATCCGCTACACCCTCTGGTCGGTCTTCAAGCTGAAGGACGTGCTGCCCGAGGGCACCGCGCGGGCCGGTTACGCCGACGAGGTCCAGGAGCTGTTCGACCAGCTGGCCGCCAAGGACGTCACCGTCCGGGGCACCTACGACGTCTCCGGTCTGCGCGCCGACGCCGATCTCATGATCTGGTGGCACGCGGAGACCGCCGACCAGCTTCAGGAGGCGTACAACCTCTTCCGCCGCACGAAGCTGGGCCGCGCCCTCGACCCGGTCTGGTCGAACATGGCGCTGCACCGCCCCGCCGAGTTCAACCGCTCGCACATCCCGGCGTTCCTGGCCGACGAGACGCCCCGCGACTACGTCTCGGTCTACCCCTTCGTGCGCTCCTACGAGTGGTACCTGCTCGACGACGACGAGCGCCGCAAGATGCTCGCCGACCACGGCAAGATGGCCCGCGGCTACCCGGACGTGCGCGCCAACACGGTCGCCTCGTTCTCCCTCGGCGACTACGAGTGGCTGCTCGCCTTCGAGGCCGACGAGCTGTACCGCATCGTCGACCTCATGCGTCACCTGCGCGGGTCCGAGGCGCGGCGGCACGTGCGTGAGGAGGTCCCGTTCTACACCGGGCGCCGCAAGTCGGTGGCCGACCTGGTGGCGGGGCTGGCCTAGCCGGTTCGGGGTCCTGGGGCGGGGGTCGCGGGGCCCCGCCCCGGGAGGGGCACGCCCCGGGCTCAGGGAGCCAGCGCCGTCGGCTCCGCGTGCGGGGCGCAGGCGGCGGCCCGCCGCGCCGGCACCGCTCCTTCCAGCACGTAGGCGTAGAAGTACCCGTTCATACAGGCGTTGGCGCCCCCGGCGACCCCGTGCGTACCCGCCCGGCGCTCCGTCACGAGCACCGAGCCGGCGACTCGCCGATGGAGTTCCCGCGCTCCCGCGTACGGCGTGGCCGCGTCGCGTTCGGCGGCCAGGACCAGCGTGGGCGGCAGCGCGCCGGGCCGAGTCCGGACGTCGAGCGGCCGCTGCCGCGGCGCGGACCAGTACGCGCACGGCAGGTTCGCCCAGGTGTTGTCCCACGCCTCGAACGGCGCGGTGCGCGCGAGCCGCGTCGTGTCGCGGTCCCAGGTGCGGAAGTCGGTCGGCCAGGGCGCGTCGTTGCACTCGACCGCCGTGTAGACCGCGGTGCTGTTCTCGCTCGCGGCGGCGGCCCGCGGGTTCGGCGCCGCCTGTTTGATCAGCGGCTCGGGATCACCCGCCAGATACGCCGACAGGGCCTGGGCCCGCACCGGCCAGTAGTCGTCGCCGTACCCCACTTGCAGATACGCGTTCTGCAGCTGCCCGGGGCCGACCTTGCCGCCGGCCGGCTCGCGCGCCAGCTCCGCGCTCGCGCGCTCGTAGGAACGCTGCACCTTCTCGGGCGTCCCGCCCAGGTGGTAGGTGGCGTCGTGCTTGGCGACCCACGCCCGGAAGTCGGCCCAGCGGCGCTCGAACGCGGCCGACTGCTCCAGATTGACGACGTACCAGACGTGACTCGGGTCCGGGTCGACCGCCGAGTCGAAGACCATCCGCCGCACATGCGAGGGGAACAACTGCGCGTACACGGCCCCGATGTACGTCCCGTAGGAGGCGCCCAGGTACGTGAGCTTCCGCTCGCCGAGCGCGGCCCGCAGGACGTCCAGGTCCCGGGCGTTGTTCAGGGTCGTGAAGTGCCGCAGGTCGGGGTTGCGGCGCGCGCACCCGCGCGCGTACGCCTTCGCCTGCGCGATGCGCTCCTTCTTGTACGACTCCGAGGGGTGGGTCGGCGCCGGTGTGGGACGGGTGCCGAGTTGCCTGGGGTCCCGGCACGAGAGGGGCGCGGAGCGGCCGACACCGCGCGGCGCATAGCCCACGAGGTCGTAGGCGGCGCCGAGGCGCTCCCATTCGGGCACCGTGCGCACCAGCGGGAAGTACATGCCGTTCCCGCCGGGCCCGCCCGGGTTGAAGACGAGGGCGCCCTGCCGCGCGACCCGCTTCCCGGCGTGCTCGCCCGCCGCCTTGACGCGGCTGACGGTCAGTCTGATCTGCTTGCCGCGCGGCCGGGCGTAGTCCAGCGGCACGGACACGGTGCCGCAGGTGACGGGCGCGGGCAGGTGCTCCACCGCCGGGCAGGCGGCGAAGCGGATCCCCGCGGCGGCGGCCCGCCGCGCGGCGACCGCCGTGCCCGGCGCCTCCGGTCCGCCGAGGTCGCGGGGGGCGCTCGCGCCGTCCGCGGGGGCCGTCCCGAGAGCCGCCAGGAGCAGTGCTCCGGCGGCGGCGCGGAGGGCGGATGCTGTTCTGGTCGCGCGCATGCGTCCCTTTCGACGGGCTCCCGAACCGGTGCGGCTCGCGGTCAGAGCCCGGGGTCAAAAGGGATACTTGGGGCGGGGGTTGAGGATGTAAAGCACCGGATCGCCGTGTCGGGGCCGGGATTGCGCCGGCGCTCCGCGGACCCGGTCAGCCGCCGACGGCGGCGCGGCCGGCGAAGGCGGCCCGCAGCGCCGGGTCGTCCACCGCGCGCACGCCGCGTACGGCGACGGCGTGCAGGCCCGCCGCGCCCGCGGGCACCGCCGCGAGCAGACGCTGTCCGGCCGGCGCGGCCCAGCGGGTGTGCGGGTGGATCTCGATGCGGACGAGCGCCAGGCAGCTCAGGGTGAGCACGAGCGGCAGCGCGAACCAGAGCGCCACCGGCGGCTGTTCCCCGGCCGTCCGGCCCGGCAGAAGAACGGCCGCCGCGCCCAGGCCCACCACGGCGACGGTCGCCGCGCGCACCTGGCGCGCCGCCCCGGCGACCGCCGCGCGGGCCGTGTCCGGCACCGCGAGCCCGGCCGCCACCAGCCGGTCGGCGAGTGCGCGCACGGCGTCGCCCGCGGCCGTCGCCGTGCGCAGCGGGGCGATCGGTGACTGTCCCGCGGGGCCGATCGCGCCGATCACCGCACGCTCCATCTCGTCCCTGCCCTCGGGGTCGACGACCGTCGCCCAGCCGGTGTGCGCGAGCAGCAGGCGGCTGCTGCGGGCCATCGACACGAGGGTCACGTCCACGACCCGGGCCGGGCCCCCGGAGAGGAACGCCGTCTCGTACAGCGACAGTTCGTGCCCGGGGACGGCGGTGTCCAGGGCGCGTTCGGCGTCGGCGGCGCGGGCGGCGGCGAGGCAGAGCCGGCCGCAGGACAGCCCCGCGGCGGCGCAGGCGAGGACGAGGAACAGGACCCAGAACATGCGGTGTTTTCTATGACAGGTCCTCGCAGGGCGCCATGGGCTGTTCAGTATGCGGACAGACGGTGACCGGTACGCGACGTTCCGTTTGTAGCGCCGCCGGGGTCGGTCCGGAGCAGGGGGCCGGGGCGCCGGTGGCCCGCCGTCACCGGCGCAGCGCGAACCGGGCCGCCCGCAGGGCCTTCGCCACCGGGCGGCCCACCAGCGAGCTGGGACCCGAGCGCTCCAGCCACCAGTCGGTCACCTGCCTGCGGACGAGCGGGTCGTCGAGGCGCTGCCCGATCAGCAGGTCCTCGGCGAAGTCGAGCGCGTCGCGCCGGTACCCGTCCGTCATCGGCCGCCGCTGCGCGTACGCCAGGAACGCGGTCCGGTACGCCGCGTGGCCGAGGGCGGCCGGCAGTTCGGGCGCCACCTTGGCGACGACGCCGGCCCGCTTCGCCGCGAGGGCCCGGCTCTGTACGGCGAGCCGCGCACGGTCGAACCCCTCCGGGGCCGGGGTGCCCGCGACGAGGGAGGAGAGCAGGGCGGCCTGGCCGAGCGCGACCCGGCCGCGCACCGCCTCCCCGGCCGGCGCCGTCCGCCCGGCCCGAGGCGCCGTCCGCGCAGGCACCGCCGGAGCGGGCGCGGGGGCGGCGGCCACGGTCTCCCTGATCCGCGCGACCTCCCGCTCCAGTTCCGTCCCGTCGGGCGGGAAGTTGTCGTCCCGCTCCAGCAGGACGCCCGGCGGCGTCACCCGCGAGGCCAGATCGGCCAGGACGGCGAGGACCGCCTCCGGCACCGGGTGGGCGTGGCTGTCGTGCCAGACGCCGTCCCGCTCGAACCCGCCCGCGACATGGACGTACGCGATGGCCTCGACGGGCAGTTCGTCCAGGGCCGCGGCCGGGTCCTCGCCCCGGTTCACGAAATTGGTGTACAGGTTCGCCACGTCGATCAGCAGCCGGACGCCGGTGCGCTCGACCAGCTCGGACAGGAACTGTCCCTCGGTCAGCTCCTCGCCGGGCCAGCCGAACAGGGCCGCGATGTTCTCCACGGCCAGCGGCACGGGCAGCGCGTCCTGCGCGATCCGGACGTTCTCGCACAGCACGTCGAGCGCGTCCCGGGTGCGCGGCACGGGCAGCAGGTGCCCCGCTTCGAGGAGCGGCGACGCCGTGCGCTCACCGCCGGCCCGTACGAACGCGATGTGCTCGGTGACCAGCGGCGATCCCAGCGCCTCGGCGCGCGCGGCCAGCTCCGCGAGCCGGTGCCCGGCCGGCCGCTCCGCCCCGCCGAGGCCGAGCGAGACGCCGTGCGGCACGACGGTGACGCCGCGCTCGCGCAGCCGCAGCAGGGAGTCGGGCAGGTGCCCGGGGCAGAGGTTCTCGGCGACGGCCTCGACCCAGTCGATGCCCGGCATGTTCTCGACGACGCCGGCGATCTCGGGCCGCCAGCCGATCCCGGTGCCCAACGGTGCCAGTCGCTGCATGGCCGTCCCCCTCCTCTGCCGTGCCGGAGCGCCACGGCGTGCTGTTGTCATCGCCCCCGCGGCGCCGGGCGAACCCCGCGGTAGGGACGTTCAGAGCTACATTTGAGGTTCCCCGCCGGGCCACCGGCCGGGGTCGCGCCCCAGCAGCGTCAGCATCCTGGCGAAGTCCGAGGCCGCCCCGGGGGCCTGGACCGGCGGCCCGAAAGCGGCGCCGGGGCCGCGGAGCCCGGGGTCCGCGGGCACCTGCCGGGCGACGGCCAGAGCCGCGGTCACGACCGGCGCGGGCAGCTCGACACGGGCGCCGAGCGTCACGGCCACGTCCCAGGCGTGGACGGCGTAGTCCACGAGGTGGAACCCGACGGCGAACCGCCCCGGCCAGCCGCCGCCGGGCCCGGGGCCCCCACGCAGTCCCGGCAGCGCGAACTCGCGCGCCGGCACACCGGGTTGGGTGAACGCGTCGAGCAGGTCGCGCGCGGCGGCACGGTGCGCCCCGGCGGGGTCCGCGGTGTCCGTCGTCTCCCGCCACGGCGCGGGGCCGTCACCCTCGCCGCGCGCGGCGGCCGCGAAACCGCGGTGCTGGGCTGTCATATGGGCGGCGAGCCGGCGCAGCGTCCAGCCCACGCAGGGTGTGTCCCGCTCCAGGTCCGCATCGGCGGCCAGGCCGAGGAGGCGTACCGACTCCAGGACGGCGAGGCGGTCCAGGGCGATCAGATCGGTCATCGGGGTGCCTTTCCCGCACGTGCGGCGGCGGCCGGCCACGGCGTCGCCGCGGTGAGGAGGTCATGGGCGGTGGCCCAGACGGACCCGGCGTCGAAGTCCGGCACCGCCCAGCCGGTGGCCCGCATCGTGCCGTGCCCGCGGAAGGCGCGGACGATGCGGGCGTGGTCGGGGCGCCGGACGAAGCCGGTGAGCGGCTCCTCGTCGGTCCACACGGAGACGGAGCCCGAGCGGCGGCGCGGCGGGTCCGCCCACAACCACATGCCGACGGACCCGGCCGTCCGCGGCCAACGGCGGCGCAGGCGCGTGCCGTTGACGGCGACGGCCGCCGCCCGCAGGTGTCCGTCGGCGGTGAACTCGGTGACGCTGATCCAGCAGGGGGCGGTGGCGTGGTCCAGGGCCGGGCCCGGCCGCCAGGGGGCGCGCAGGATTCTCGGTGTCATCTCCCGACCATAAAACTAAACGAACGATCGTGCTGAAATTTGGCGAAGTTCGCCGCGCACGATTCACGGACGGGCGGAACAAGGGGCCGCCGGGCCCCGACAGCCCTATGTGATACGGGGCTTGAGCCGGGGCTCGGTGACCAGGCAGCCCAGCCGCGCGGCGATGCCCACCTCGGCCCGCCGGTACACGTCCTGCTCGCCATGCATCACCGACTGCGCGTTCGCCATCTCCATCAGGGCGATCAACTCGAAGGCGAGCTGCTGCACATCGGCGTCCCGGCGCAGCTCACCGACGTCGCGCGCCTCCTCGGCACACCGCTCGACGAGCCCGACCCAGCTCCGCTGCGCCCGGGCCAGCGCGTCGTGGACCGCGCCCTCGCGGGCGTCGTACTCGGCGAGGACCCCGTAGAAGAAGCAGCCGCCGGGGAAGACGCGCCCCCGCGAGTACTCCAGCCAGCTTCCGCACAGCCGCCACAGCCGGTCCACCCCGGCGGGAACGGACTCCAGGACCGGCCGCACGACCGTCTCCTCGTAAATGCGGGCGGCGGCGCGCACGGTCGCGAGCTGCAACTCCTCCTTGGAGCCGAACAGGGCGAACACGCCGCTCTTGCTGAGCTTCAGCTCTGTCGCGAGCCGCCCGATGGAGAGGGCGTCGAGACCTTCCACCGAGGCGATGCCGACGGTGCGGCGCAGCACGAGCCGCCGGGTCTCGTTCCCCCGCGCGACCCTGCCGTCCACCGCACTCCCCGCCTCGGTCATGGGTCCATGATGCGGCACGGAGGAGTGACCGCCGGCCAGCACCGGCCGCCCCCGGCCTCGCACCCGTTCGCGTCAGTCCCTCACGCCTGGCCGAGACCCGACAGGAGGGTTCCCTCGCGGGCGCCCTCCGCCACCACCGTGCACGACCCCGGCGCGATCTCCGTGAATCCGGCGTCCCGCACCACCGGCAGCCCGGCCCGGGTCAGCGGCTCCCAGCGGGCGGGGTCGGCCGTCCGTACCGCGAGCGGGAAGCCCGCCTCCCGCCACTCCTTGCGCTCCGCGCCGGACAGCTCCCACCAGGCCAGCTGCGCGCCGTGCCCGGCCTGCGCCATCGCCTTGCCCGCCGTCATCTCCAGCCCGGGGTTGAGCCACAGCACCGGCGCGGCGGGGTCCGGGGCGGGCGGCGGCGCGGGGTCGTCCAGGTCCGTGCCGGAGACCTGGAGCTTCGCCAGGTCCTTGGGCCAGCCGTCGAGCGGCACCGGCGGGAAGACGCGCACCTCGGCGCCGCCGCGTCCGGTGACCGTGATGCCGTCGAGGGTCTGCGCGCGGCGCCACTCCGCGCCCCGCGCCCGCCGCACCACCTTGCGGATCCGGGCGTCCTGCCAGTCCCGCACGGCGGCGGCCCACGCGCCCTCGCCGAGCGCCCGCTCGTCGGACAGCAGTACGAGCACCGCCCGCGCCGCCGTCTCCAGGGCGTCCGTGCGGGCCGGCGGGTCGGCCCGCTCGATGCGCACCACGAGCGGCAGCACGAACTGCGGTGCCTCGTCGCGCGCGGTGCGCGTCTCACGGAACGGGCTGTCGGCCTCGGCCGCCGCCGGGGAGGAGGTCCGGGGCGTAGGGGTGTCGTCGCTGGTCACCCGTCCAGTCTGCCAGCAGCCCGGCCCGCCCCCGCGCCCTCGCGTCCCGCCGGTGACCGCTCAGCCGGAACAGGCCTGGCGCTGCGCTTCCTGCCACTCGCAGACCGGGCAGAGCGTCACGCCCTTGGTGGACTCGGGATACTCGGTGGGCCGGCGGCACAGCACGCACGCGGCGACCTCGGCCCCTGCCTCCTCGGTGTTCTCCATGCCGGCCAGCGTACGGTCACGCCCGGCCGGCCGCCCCGAGCAGTGCGGAGACCCGGACGAACCGGAAGCCCTTCGCGCGCAGCGCCGGCACCACGGCCCGGACCACCCGCTCCGTCGTCGGCGCCGCACTGCGGGTGCAGTGCAGGACGACGACCGACCCCGGCCGGACCCCGTCGAGGACCTGCCGCGTCACCGCGCCCGCGTCCGTCGCGAACGCGTCACCGCTCACCACGGACCACTGCACGGCGGTGACGGCGGCCGGGGCGAGGGCCCGCAGTGCCCGCCGGTCGTAACAGCCGCCCGGGAAGCGGAAGTACGGCACCACGTGGGCGACCCCCGCCGCGCGGAACGCGGCGAACGCCCGCTCGACGTCGGCCCGCATCCGTCCGGGCGCCACGGTGGGCAGCCCGTAGCAGTCACCGGTGAAGGCGTAGTGGCTGTAGGAGTGGTTGGCGACCTCGAAGAGCGGGTCCGCGCCGATGTCCCTGGCCTGCGCCGGGTACTGCTCGGCCCAGCGCCCGGTCATGAAGACGGTGGCCGGCACCCGCAGCGACCGCAGGGCCGCGATGAGCGGCGGGTTGTCGAAGTGCTCGCCGGAAGCGGCGCGGGCGCCCTCGTCGGCGGTCATGTCGGCGTCGAAGGTGAGCGCGACGGTGCGGCCCCGGGCCCGCGGGGCGCTCGTGAAGACCGGGGTCAGCCCGGCAGGGCCCGGGGCGAGCGTGGGCGGCTCCGTCGGCGCGGCGGCCGGCCGGCTCGCGGCGGGCCGGTGCGTCCGCCCGGGGTGCGGGGGCGCGGCGCCGCCGTCGGAGCAGGCGGCGGCGCCGACGGCGAGGGCGGCCAGGGCGCAGGTCAGTGCGGTGCGGTGGAGGACGTGGCGAGAGGTGCGGATCACGCCGTGACGATAATCCGGAAAATGGGATTAATCGGGCAGGCGGGGAGGGCTGTCACCCCCTCGCTGTCGCAGCACCTCCGCCACCTGGGCGAAGAACGCCGCGTGCGCGGTGGCGCCGGCCGCGAGCTCCGGGTTCCACGGCAGCACCACGGCCCGCTCGGCCACGGCCGCCCAGCGCGCGTCGTCCGCGTACTGCTCCGGCGGCGCCGCGTTGGCCCGGGCGTCCACCAGGACCACGTCCGGCGCCAGCGCGGCCGCGTCGGCCCAGGAGCCGGTGGACCAGTTCGCGCCGGGCCCCTCGGGCGGCTCCACGGTGCGCACCCCGAGCCCGGTCAGGGCGCTCAGGTCGGGCCACTTCGCGGGCCGCGCGAGGTGCACGGTGTCCGGCCCGCCGGGCGAGAGCGCCAGCACCCGCACCCTGCTCGCCGCTGCGGCCGCGGCGGTCAACTCCTGTTCCGCCCGAGCCAGTTCCCGCAGCGCCGACGGCTCTTGTACCGCGCCGAGCGATCGGCCCAGCTCCGCCATCCGCTCCCGTACGGCGGACAGGCTCCGGCCCTGCCCCACGTCGAGCACGACGACCGGGACGTGCTCCTCCAGATGTTTCGCCACGTCCGGCTCGACCCCGTACACCTGCCCGCCGCCGTACGTCAGTGCCACGACGAGATCCGGCCGCGCCGCGAGCACGTCGTCGAGCCCGAGCCCCGCCCCGGCCCCCAGGTATGCGACGTCATCCAGGGGCAACGCCCCGGCCTTGGCGAGATCGGGGCTCTCCCCGTCGTGGTACGAGCCGAAGATCCCCACCGGGCGTATCCCGAGGTCCCACAGGCTCGCGGCGGCTTGTATGTAGGCGACTACCCGCCGCGGCGCCCGGGGCGCCGCGGCGCGGTGGCCGCGGTCGTCGGTGAACTCCCATGCGGTGTGCGGTCGTTCGTCCATGCCGGGACCCTGCCCAGGGCGGCCGCGCACCACGCCGCCCGAAACCGGTCAGCTGGGCCACGGGCCCCGGCCGGCCGGTCCGGGCGGCGTCGTCAGGACCGCGTCAGCGGTGCCAGGGGCCGGTCACCGCGAACGTCGTCCCCGGCGTGTAGCAGTTCACGTACATGGTCTCGCCGTCCGGCGCGAACGTGACCCCGGCGAACTCGCCCCAGGCGGGCTCCTCCCGCGTCCCGATGTTCTGCCGGCCCCGCGCCATCGCGTACACCTCGCCCTTCCTGGTCACGCCGAAGACGTGCTGCGCGCCCTCGCCGTCCTCGCACACCATCAGGCCGCCGCTGGGCGCGAGGCAGATGTTGTCGGGCTCCTCGCCGGGCAGCTGCACGTCCGTGCCGGGGCCGAAGACGATGACCAGGGTGAGCCGGCGCGCCGCCGGGTCGTAGCGCCAGATCTGCCCGTAGTGGTCGGCGGCGGACCCCTCCCGGCTGCGCGCGTACGACGACACGAAGTACACGCACGACCCGCCCCAGTAGCACCCCTCCAGCTTCTGGGCATGGGTGATGCCCCGCGGCCCGAAGTCCTGGTTGCGGATGGGGGTCCCGGCGGCGAGCGGATCGGGGACGTCGGCCCACTCGATGCCCGTGAAGGTCGCCCCGGTCTCCTGGACCACCGACAGGTCGGGCACGCCGGGCACCCGCATCGCCTGGAGCCGGCCGCCCGCGCGCAGCGAGCCGAGACCGCCGTGCGGCTTCTGCGGCAGGAACCGGTAGAAGAGGCCGAACGGCTTGTCGAACGCGTCCTCGGTCTCGTAGACGACGCCGCGCCGCGGGTCGACGGCGATCGCCTCGTGCTGGAAGCGGCCCATGGCGGTGAGCGGTACCGCCCCCGAGCGGTGCGGATCGACGGGATCGACCTCGAAGATGAAGCCGTGGTCCTTGGTGTACCCGTTCGTGCCGGCCCGGTCCTCGGTCTCCTCGCAGGTCAGCCAGGTGCCCCAGGGGGTGTGGCCGCCCGCGCAGTTGACGGCCGTACCGGCGATGGCGACCCGCTCGGTGAGCACCTCGCCGTGCCGGTCGACGGTGAGCGCCGTACAGCCGCCCTTGCCCATCGGGTCGTAGGTGAGCCCGTCGACGGTCGGGACCGCGATCTTGCCGGTGACGCGGTTCTCGTGGTTGCGCACGAGGTGGACGCGGCCCTGCCGGCCGGCGAAGGCGGCCATGCCGTCGTGGTTGCTGGGCACCGGCCCCTCACCGGAGCGCAGCGGGTCGCCCTCACGGGAGAGCACCCGGTAGCGGAAACCTTTCGGCAGATCGAGCAGGCCGGCCGGATCGGGGACCAGGGGGCCGTAGCCGGCGCGGCCGTGCGCGGCCGCGGAGCCCGCGAACAGCTCGGAGAGGGAACCGGCGAAGGCGATGCCCACCCCCAACGCGCCGGAACGGGCGAGCATCTGACGTCGTGTCGCGGACAGCCGTGTCTCGGACATGGGGCAACCTCCTGCTGGCGGACAGGAACTGTGACCCGGTGTGTCTATCACCTGCGCCGTGGCGCGGGAACCAGGCGCGGAGCGTCGGCGGGCCGCGCCGCCGGCGGCGCGCGCGGCTACGGCCGGACGAGCTCCTTGGCGTCGCGGGCCAGCGCGGTGAGGCGCGAGATCGCCCGGAAGTACTTCTTCCGGTAACCGCCGTTCAGCATCTCCTCGCTGAACAGGCCGTCGAACGGCTGCCCCGAGGCGAGCACCGGGATCTCCCGGTCGTAGAGCCGGTCGGCGAGGACCACCAGGCGCAGGGCGGTGGACTGGTCGGGCACGGCGCAGACGCCGGTCAGGCAGACCGCGCTCAGCTCGTCCGTCAGCGCGCCGTACCGGCTCGGGTGCACCCGGGCCAGGTGGTCGAGCAGCTGCGGGAAGGCGTCGAGCGAGGCGCCCTCGGTGGCGTACGCGGCCTCGGTGACCTGCTCGTCCGAGAACGGCGCGGGCGCCTCGGGCAGGCCGCGGTGCCGGTAGTCCTCGCCGTCGATACGCACCGGCCGGAAGTGGGCGGACAGGCCCTGGATCTCGCGGAGGAAGTCCGCGGCGGCGAACCGCCCCTCGCCGAGCTTGCCGGGGAGCGTGTTCGAGGTGGCGGCGAGCGCGACACCCGCCTCGACCAGCCGGCCCAGCAGCGTGGAGACGAGGACGGTGTCGCCCGGGTCGTCGAGCTCGAACTCGTCGATGCACAGCAGCCGGTGTTCGCTCAGTGTGCGCACGGTCTGCTGGAAGCCGAGGGCACCGACCAGGTTCGTCAGCTCGACGAACGTGCCGAACGCCTTCCGCTCGGGCGCGGCCGGGGTGGCGTGCCACAGGGAGGCGAGGAGGTGGGTCTTGCCGACGCCGTACCCGCCGTCCAGATAGACGCCGCGCGGACCGGCCGGGGCGGCGGCCTTCTTCCCGAAGCCGAACAGGCCCCGCTTCTTGCCCGCGCCGCCGGCCCCCGCCCCGCCGAGCCCGGCGGCGAAGGAGCTGAGGACCTGCACGGCCTGTGTCTGGCTCGGCTGGTCCGGGTCCGGAATGTACGTGTCGAACCGGGCGGCGCTGAACCGCGGCGGCGGCACCATCTCGGCGACCAGGCGCTCCGCGGGGACGTGCGGTTCGCGGGCGCACAGCGACGGGGGCGCCGCTTCGGCTATGGGGCTGCTGCCCGTCGGGCGGGAGCCGGGGGCTACGGGGGAGGACGACACAACTCACCAGCTTAGTGGCCGTGCCACACTGCTCGTCATGCGACGCCTGTTCCCTGTGACGTACGAAACAGCAGATCACGAGGGCCGGGAGGGCCGGGACGCGGCCGCGGGGCCCCCGGGCCGGGAGTGGAGCCTCGACGAGCTCGCCGCCGCCTACGGCTATCCGGACCGGTCGGCGGCGCCGGTCTGGCTGCGCGCCAACATGGTCTCCACGCTCGACGGCGCCGCCCAGCACGACGGCCGCTCCCAGCCCATCTCCAGCCCCGCCGACATGCGGATCTTCGGCACGCTGCGGGCGCTCGCGGACGCCGTGGTGGTCGGCGCCGAGACGGTCCGCCAGGAGGGGTACCGGCCGGCCCGCGCCCGGGACGGCTTCGCCGCGCGCCGCGAGGCGGCCGGGCAGGGCCCCGCCCCCTCCATCGCGGTGCTCAGCGCCCGCCTCGACCTCGACTTCACGCTGCCGCTCTTCACCGAGCCGCTGGTCCCGACCTACGTCCTCACCGGTGCGGCCGCGCCGGCGGAGCGGATGGCGGCGGCGCGCGCGGCCGGGGCCGAGGTGCTGATCGCGGGGGAGGGCACCGGGGTGGAGCCGGAGCGGGCGGTGGCGGCGCTCGCCGAGCGGGGGCTGACGCGGCTGCTCACCGAGGGCGGGCCGCGGCTCCTGGGCCAGTTCGTGGCGGCACAGGTGCTCGACGAGCTCTGTCTGACGCTGTCGCCGCTGCTCACGTCGGGGAGCGCGCAGCGCATCGCCGGGGGGCCGGGGCTCGCCCTGCCGGCCCGGTTCGAGCTGGCGTCGCTGCTGGAGGAGGACGGTTTCCTCTTCTCCCGGTACCGTCGGCCCCGACACGGAGTGGAATGACCCGTTCCGTTTAGCCCTCGCTGGGCAGACTAAATCCTGCGGACCCCCGTGCGGGCACGGGGCAGGATGGTTTCCGCAGGACCCCAGGGCCGGATGCAGGACGGCCCGCGGCAGCAGAAGAAGGGCGCCCGTCGTGTTCACGAGCGTATTGATGATCGAGAAGGCTCTGACCTCCGCCGACGTGGAGTTCGTCACCACCCTCCACGGCGACGAGGAGGTCTCCTTCCACGTCCTGCTCCAGCCCCGCGGCGACCAGGCGGACCGCCTGCTGCGGGCCGTCGACGATGTCGCCCTGGGCGAGCTGGACGAGGCGGCCCGCGAGGACGAGGTGCCCGAGGGGGACGAGGCCAGGGCCCCCGCGGAGCAGGCGCTCGGCGTCTCCCTCACCGCGCTGCACCAGGCCGGCTGCGCCGCCGAGGGCCGGCTCATCGAGAACCACCCGCTCGACGCGCTCAAGGCGCTCGTCGACGAGGTCCGGGCCGACGAGGTGATCGTCCTGACCGACCCGCACTACGTCGAGGAGTTCTTCCACCGCGACTGGGCCTCGCGCGCCCGGCACAAGGTGGGCGTGCCGGTGCTGAAGCTGTTCTCGCACAGCAAGGCGTGACGCCGGGCGCTCCCGCCGCGGCCGGACGGGACGCGGGCGCGGATGCGGGACGGGCGGGACGGAGGCCATAGGCTGGCCCCCGCCCGCGGTCGCCGTGACCGCGGACCGCAGCACCCGAAGAACCCCAGGGGAGAGACACGTATGGCACCCGGCCTGCCCACTTCTACCGCCGCCATGGACCGACCCCACTTCATCGGCATCGGCGGCGCCGGAATGTCGGGCATCGCCAAGATCCTCGCCCAGCGCGGCGCGCGGGTCGCGGGCAGCGACGCGCGGGAGTCCGCCACGGCCGAGGCGCTGCGCGCGCTCGGCGCCACGGTCCACATCGGGCACGACGCCGCGCACCTGTCGCCCGAGGCCACCTGCGTCGTCGTCTCCTCCGCGATCCGCGAGGACAACCCCGAGCTGCGCCGCGCCGCCGAACTCGGCATCCCCGTCGTGCACCGCTCCGACGCGCTCGCCGCCCTCATGGACGGTCTGCGCCCCATCGCGGTGGCCGGCACCCACGGCAAGACCACGACCACGTCGATGCTGGCCGTGGCGCTCTCCTCGCTCGGCCTCGACCCCTCGTACGCGATCGGCGGCGACCTGGACGCCCCCGGCTCGAACGCGCTGCACGGCGCGGGCGACATCTTCGTCGCCGAGGCCGACGAGTCCGACCGCAGCTTCCACAAGTACCGCCCCGAAGTCGCGATCATCCTCAACGTCGAACTCGACCACCACGCCAACTACGCGTCGATGGACGAGATCTACGACTCCTTCGAGATCTTCACCTCGAAGATCGTCCCCGGCGGCACCCTGGTCATCGCCGCCGACCAGCCCGGCGCGGTCGAGCTGACCCGCCGCATCCGCGACACCACCTCCCTCAAGGTGGTCACCTACGGCGAGTCGAGTGGCGCGGACATCCGCATCCACAAGGTCACGCCGCGCGGCCTGACCAGCGAGGTGACGGTCCTCCTCGACGGCAAACTGCTCACCTTCACCGTCTCGGTCCCCGGCCGCCACTACGCGCACAACGCGGTCGCCGCGCTCGCCGCGGGCGTCGCGCTCGGCATCCCCTCCCGGAACCTGGCCGGCGCGATCAAGTCGTACACGGGTGTCAAGCGCCGCCTCCAGCTCAAGGGCGAGGCGAACGGCGTACAGGTCATCGACTCCTACGCCCACCACCCCACGGAGATGACGGCCGACCTGGAGGCGATGCGCGCCGCGGCCGACGACTCCCGGCTGCTGGTCCTCTTCCAGCCGCACCTCTTCTCCCGCACCCAGGAGCTGGGCCGCGAGATGGGCGAGGCCCTGAAGCTCGCGGACGCCTCGGTCGTCCTCGACATCTACCCGGCCCGCGAGGACCCGATCCCCGGCATCACCAGCGCCCTGATCGTCGACGCGGCCCGCGCCGCGGGCGCCGACGTGCAGCCGGCCCAGGACAAGACGGCGGCGGTCGAGGCCGTCGCGGGAATGGCCAAGCCCGGTGATCTCGTTCTCACCATGGGCGCGGGCGACGTCACGGACCTCGGCCCGCGCATCCTGGACCACCTCGCACAGCGCTGAAAGGGAGTGTCTCCATGTCGTACGACGTCGAGAAGCCGGACGAGCAGTGGCGCGCGGAGCTGAACCCGGCGGAGTACGCGGTACTGCGCCAGGCCGGCACCGAGCCCGCCTTCACCGGTGAGTACACCGACACCAAGACCAAGGGCGTCTACGGCTGCCGGGCGTGCGGCGCCGAGCTGTTCACCTCCACCGAGAAGTTCGAGTCCCACTGCGGCTGGCCCTCCTTCTACGACCCGAAGGACTCCGCCGCCGTCGAACTGATCGAGGACCGCTCGCACGGCATGGTCCGCACCGAGGTCCGCTGCGCGCGGTGCGGCTCGCACCTCGGCCACGTCTTCGAGGGCGAGGGCTACGCGACCCCGACCGACCAGCGGTACTGCATCAACTCGGTGTCGCTGCGCCTGGAGCCGGACGCGGGCTAGACGGCGGGCCGGTCCGCCCGGAGGAAGTCCTCCACCACCCGGATCAGCGCGAGCGGCGCCTCGTCCATCGCGTAGTGGCCGCAGACCGGCAGGTCGACCAGTTCGCCGCGGGGGAACCAGTGCAGCCACGTGGCGCGGATCAGCTCCGCCGGCAGCGCCGGGTCGAGCCGGCCGGTCACCGCGAGCGCGGGCGTTCCGCAGCCGTCCAGGTCGCGGTGGAAGTCGTCGCCGGTCCACGAGTCGAGCCAGGCGCGGAACGCCTTGGCGTCGCTGCACGCCAGGGACCGCGCCACCATCCGGTCCAGCCACGCGTCCGGGCGGACCCCGCCGGTGGTGAGGTCGAGGATGGTGCGGCGGTGCGCCGGCTCGGTGTCCGCCGTCGCGAACAGCTCCCACTGTCGCGGCGGCAGCGCCAGCCCCGACGCCGGGACCGGTGAGACGCCCACGATCCGCCGCACCCGGTGCCCGGCCGATGCCAGGACCCGCTGCGCCACGCTCGCCCCCATCGAGTGCCCGATGAGGGAGAAGCGCTCCCAGCCGAGCCGGTCCGCGAGCGCCAGCACGTCGGCCGCGCCCTCCGCCGTCGTGTACGCCCCCGGAGTCTCCTTCGCCTCCCCGTAGCCGCGCAGGTCCACCAGCGCGTACGTGAAGGAGAACCGGTCCAGGTCCGCGACGACCGGGGCGTACGCCGACCGGTCGGCGAACCAGCCGTGCACCGCGATCACCTTGTGCGGGCCGTCTCCGTGCAGCTCATGGGGCAGCGGATAGGTGGAGACCACGTCGACTCCCGGGGATGGGGCGGGGCGGGGGGTTGCGTCCACGGTGGCGCGGCCCCGCGTCCGCCACAAGGGGGCCTGCCCGGGCGATCGGCGACAATGGGGGCGTGACTGCGCCCGATGCCTCCCCCGCCGTGCCCGACCGCCCGGATCTGCGCGCCGACTGCGGCGACTGCTTCGGGCTGTGCTGCGTCGCGCTGCCGTTCGCCAAGTCGCAGGACTTCGCGCGGAACAAGAGCGCGGGCAGCCCCTGCCACAACCTCCAGGACGACTTCCGCTGCGGCATCCACACGAAGCTGCGCGACGAGGGCTACAAGGGCTGCACCGTCTTCGACTGCTTCGGCGCCGGCCAGAAGATCTCACAGGTCACCTTCGAGGGTGTCAGCTGGCGCGAGCGCCCCGGGACCGCGCGGGCGATGTACGAGGTCTTCCCCGCCATGCGGCAACTGCACGAACTGCTCTGGTACCTGACCGAGGTGCTCCGGCTGCCCGCGGCCGGGCCCGTGCACGCCGAGGCCCGGCGCGCGCTCGACGCCATCGAGCGACTCACCCGCGCGGACGCCGACGCCCTGCTCGGGGCCGACGTGCCCGCGATCCGCGCTGAGGTGAACACCCTGCTGCTGAAGGCGAGCGACCTGGTGCGCGCCAAGGTGCCCGGCCGCAAGAAGAACCACCGCGGCGCGGACCTGGTCGGCGCCCGGCTGCGCGCCGCCGACCTGCGCGGCGCCACCCTGCGCGGGGCGCTCCTCGTCGCCGCCGACCTGACCGGCGCCGACCTGCGCGCGGCCGACCTGATCGGGGCGGACCTGCGGGACGCGCGGCTCGCCGGCGCCGATCTCACCGGGGCCGTCTTCCTCACCCAGGCCCAGGTCAACGCGGCCCGCGGCGACGCGGCCACCAAGCTGCCGCCGGGGCTGACCCGGCCCGCGCACTGGGTGGCGTGACCCTCGCGCCCGGCGCGTGAGCAGGGTTTCGCCCCGCGCGGGGCCGGTTCCGTCGTCGTTCACGCGATGGGACGATCACGGGCCGCCCGGCGGATGACCGGGGAGCGGCACGGGTAGGTCCGCGCACATGACTGAGCAGTCCTCACACCCCTTCCAGCTGCCGCGCTTCTACATGCCGTACCAGGCGCGGCTCAACCCGCACCTCGACGAGGCGCGGGCCCACTCCGGCGAGTGGGCCCGCGCCATGGGCATGCTGGAGGGCAGCGGCGTCTGGGAGCAACGCGATCTCGACGCCCACGACTACGGACTGCTGTGCGCGTACACGCACCCCGACTGCGACGGCCCCGCCCTCTCCCTGGTCACCGACTGGTACGTCTGGGTCTTCTTCTTCGACGACCACTTCCTCGACATGTTCAAGCGCACGAACGACCGGGAGGCGGGCCGGGCCCACCTCGCGCGGCTGCCGCTGTTCATGCCCATGGACCTCGCCACCGCGGTCCCCGAGCCGGAGAACCCCGTCGAGGCGGGCCTCGCCGACCTGTGGCGGCGCACGGTGCCCGCGATGTCCGCCGACTGGCGCCGCCGCTTCGCCGAGGCCACCGAGCACCTCCTCAACGAGTCGATGTGGGAACTCTCCAACATCAACGAGGGACGCATCGCCAACCCCGTCGAGTACATCGAGATGCGCCGGAAGGTCGGCGGGGCGCCCTGGTCCGCGGGGCTCGTGGAGTACGCGACCGCCGAGGTCCCCGCCTCCGTCGCCCGGTCACGCCCGCTGCGCGTGCTGATGGAGACGTTCTCCGACGCCGTGCACCTGCGCAACGACCTCTTCTCCTACGAGCGCGAGGTCCAGGACGAGGGCGAACTCTCCAACGGCGTCCTGGTGCTGGAGACCTTCTTCGGCTGTACGACCCAGGAGGCGGCGGAGATCGTCAACTCCGTGCTCACCTCGCGGCTGCACCAGTTCGAGCACACCGCGTTCACCGAGGTGCCCGCGCTCGCCGTGGACGCGGGGCTGACGCCGGACGAGGTCGCGGCCGTCGCCGCGTACACGCGCGGGCTCCAGGACTGGCAGTCCGGCGGCCACGAGTGGCACCTGCGCTCCAGCCGGTACATGAACGAGGGGGCGGTCGAGGAGCGCTCACCGCTGCACGGCCCGACCGGCCCCGGCACCGCCTCCGCCGACGTGCGCGCCCTGCTCGACTCGGTGGGGGCGGAACGGCTGCGGGCCTACACGCACGTGCCGTTCCAGAAGACCGGGCCGTCCCTGCTGCCGGACTTCGCGCTCCCCTTCGAGCTGCGGCTGAATCCGGCGCTCGAGCGCGCGCGAGAGAACCTCGTGCCCTGGACGCAGCGGATGGGCATGCTCTCCGAAGGCGTCTGGGACGAGGACCGGCTCGCCGCGGCCGACCTGGCGCTCTGCTCCGCCGGACTCGACCCGGACGGTACGCCCGAGGCCCTCGACCTGAGCGCGCGATGGCTCGCCTGGGGCACGTACGGGGACGACTACTACCCGCTGGTCTTCGGGCACCGGCGCGACCTCGCCGCCGCCCGGCACTGCACCGCGCGCCTATCGGCCTGCATGCCCCTGGCGGACGAGACCGTCCCGCCCCCGGCCAACGCCATGGAGCGCGGCCTCATCGACCTGTGGGCGCGCACCACCGCGGGCATGTCGCGGCGTCAGCGGGCCGAGCTGCGCGCGTCGGTGGACGTCATGACGGAGAGCTGGGTGTGGGAGGTGCTGAACCAGCTCCAGAACCGCATCCCCGACCCCGTCGACTACCTGGAGATGCGGCGCGCCACCTTCGGCTCCGACCTGACCATGAGCCTGTGCCGGATGGGCCACGGCCCCGCCGTACCGCGCGAGGTGTACCGCTCGGGCCCCGTCCGGGCCCTGGAGAACGCGGCCATCGACTACGGCATGCTGATCAACGACGTGTTCTCGTACCAGAAGGAGATCGAGTACGAGGGGGAGATCCACAACGCGATCCTCGTCGTGCAGAACTTCTTCGGCATCGACTACCCGCGGGCACTGGGCATCGTGCACGACCTGATGACGCAGCGCCTGCGCCAGTTCGAGCACATCGTCGCGCACGAACTCCCGGTGCTCTACGAGGACTTCAAGCTCCGCAGCGAGGCCCGCGCCGTCCTGGACGGCTATGTCGAGGAGTTGCGGAACTGGCTGGCCGGCATCCTCAACTGGCACCGGAACGTGGACCGTTACCGCGCCGGTTATCTGGCGAGCCGCGCCCACGGCTTCGTACCGGACCGTATCCCCTCGGCCCCCGGCCCCCGGCCCGTCCCCGAACCCTCCGCGTCCGGAATGCGGCCTTCAGGCAACCTGTCCGGCGCGCTCGGCATCTCTTAGGGCAGACGGCCGGAGACCGGCTGCCCTCACGGGGACATGACGAGAACACACGGGGGTGTTCTTACCTTGACCGAGACCATCGAACACAACACGCAAGCAGCGGACGCACCAGATCCGTCGGACACGCCGGACACGGCGGGCGCGCCGCTCGCCTCGCTCGCGGCGGCGCGCGGCCGGGGCCGCAGCCGGACCACCGGGCCGGGGGAGCTGGTGCCGTACGTCGCGCCGCTGACCGTGCCGCCGGTGCTGCGGCCCGGCACCGACGACGTCCGCACGGAGACGGAGATCGCGCTGCGGCCCACGTGGCAGCGGCTGCACCCGCAGCTCCCGCCGACCCTGATGTGGGGCTACGACGGCTGCGTGCCGGGCCCGACCATCGAGGTGCGCCGCGGACAGCGGGTCCGGATCGCCTGGACGAACCGCATCCCGAAGGGCAGCGAGTACCCGGTGACGGCGGTGGAGGTGCCGGTCGCGGCACCGAACCCGAGCACGCGCCCGGGCCGCGACTCCGTGCCGCCCAGCGCGGACGTGGCCGCCCTGCCCGCCTGGACCGTGACCCACCTGCACGGCGCGCAGACCGGCGGCGGCAACGACGGCTGGGCGGACAACGCGGTGGGGAGCGGCGACGCCCAGCTCGCCGAGTACCCGAACGACCACCAGGCCGTCCAGTGGTGGTACCACGACCACGCCATGAATATCACCCGGTGGAACGTGCAGGCGGGGCTCTACGGCACGTACCTGATCCGCGACGACGAGGAGGACGCGCTCCAACTGCCCGGCGGCGAGCGCGAGATCCCGCTGCTCCTCGCCGACCGGAACCTGGACACCGACGCCGACGGCGCGCTCAACGGAAGGCTGCTGCACAAGACGGTCGTCGTCGACCCGAAGAACGCGGAGACCGGCAAGCCCGTGACGCTGCCGTTCACCGGCCCGTACACGACGGTCAACGGACGCATCTGGCCGTACGCCGAGGTCGATCCGGCCTGGCACCGCTTCCGCCTGGTCAACGCCTCGAACGCGCGCATCTTCGATCTGGTCCTGGTCGACGAGGACGGCCGCCCGGTGCCGGGCGTGCTCCACCAGATCGGCAGCGACGGCGGGCTCCTGCCGCGCCCCGTGCCGGTCGACTTCGACGCGGCGCTGCCGGCGCTCACCGTAGCCCCGGCCGAGCGGATGGACCTCCTCATCGACTTCGGGGCGCTCGCCGGACGGCGGGTGCGCCTGGTCAACAAGGGGCCGAACCAGGCGCCGGGCGTGCCGGACGTGCCGGGCAACGTGCCCTATCCGCACGTGCTGGAGTTCCGGGTGGGTGACGACTGCGTCGCCGACCCGTTCACGCTGCCCGCCGTGGTGTCCGGTTCCTTCCGGAAGCTGACGCACGACATCGGGCACGGGCACCGGCTGGTCGTGCTGACCTCGCCCGCGACCAAGGGCGGCGGCGGTCACCCGGAGATCTGGGAGATGGCGGAGGTCGAGGACCCCGCCACCGTCCAGCTCCCCGCCGAGGGCGTCATCCAAGTCGTCGACGACAAGGGCGCCTTGAAGACGTACCGGCGGATCGCCCGGACCTTCAACGACGGCCTCGGCTTCACCGTCGCCGAGGGCAGCTACGAGCAGTGGAGCTTCCTCAACCTCGCGGTGAACCCGCCCGTCGTGCACCCCATGCACATCCATCTGGCCGACTTCCAGATCCTCGGCCGCGACACGTACGACGCCGCCGGCTTCGACGTGACGGTGGGCGGCACGGTCGACCCGGTCAGGTACGACCCGGCCACGGTCGTCCCGCTGCCGCCGAACGAGCAGGGGTACAAGGACGTCTTCCGTGCCCTGCCCGGGCAGATGCTGCGCGTCATGGGCAGGTTCGACGGCGCGTACGGCCGGTTCATGTACCACTGCCACCTTCTCGAACACGAGGACATGGGCATGATGCGGCCGTTCGTCGTGCTGCCGGAAGAGGCCCTCAAGTTCGACCACGGGGCCGGGCACGGCGGCGGCCACGGGGGCCACGCGGCCTGACGGGCGACCGGGGGAGTCGGGTGGTCCGCCGTACTCTCACTCGTTCGTGGTTCGTCGCGGGGGAGCGGGGCGGGTAGGGCTGTGCCCGGTACCTGCACCGAGCGACCGGAGGCGGCGGGCGATGGAACAGACCGCGTTGCGAGCCAAACCCATGCCGGGCACGCCGGCTCCGCCGGAGCCCGGGGGCGCGACCGAAGCCGCCCCGCCGGGTCCGGCGGGGCGGCGGCCCGGCCGCGCCTCCCGGCCCGTGCGCCGTCCGCACGCCGCGCGGCGCCGCGGCAGGCGGCTGCTCGGCCTGGTGTCCGGGCTCGCCTGCGCGCTCGTCCTGGTCCTGGCCGGGGTGGGCCTCGGCACGGTCGGGGCCACCGTCATCGGCATGAGCAAGCTGGCCGAGCTGCGCCAGCAGACGGCGGCCGGAACCTCGCCGCAAGCTCCGTCCCGGCCCGCCGCGCCACCCGCCGTACGGCCCAGCGGCACGGCGGCACCGGCCGCCCTGCGGGGCAGTCTCGGGGTGGAGGTGGTCGACGCGCCCGGCGGCCCCGGTGCGCTCGTCGTCGCCGTGCACGTCCCCGGTCCCGGCTATGCGGCCGGACTCGTGCGCGGGGACGTCCTGCTGCGGCTGGGCGCGGAGCGGGTCGCGTCGGCGGGCGATCTGGCGACCCTGGTGGCCAAGGCCCGCCCGGGGCACCGTGTGCCCATGACGGTGCGTCACGCCGGCGGCACCCGGCAGCAGTTGTCGGCGCTGCCGGGTGTACTGACCTGAACTGGGACCCGGTTCGGACCGTACGGAGTCCATACCGTACGGAATTCATACCGTTCGGAGTTTCGGACCGTATGGAGTTCAGACTGTTCGGAGTTTCAGACCGTATGGAGTTCAGACCGTACGGAGTTTCAGACCGTACGGAAGTGCGTCGTCAGCCGTTGCTCGTCGTCCAGGATGTGGAAGGCGAGCCCCACCGGCGCCTCCCGGTCCGCGACCTGCTCGCCCTCCCAGGGCAGCCGCAGCGTCCACGTCACGCCGGGCCCCGAGATCAGCGGCCGCCCGGCGAAGGTCGTGGCGGCCGGCGTGTGCGCGTGGCCCGTGAGCACCGCCACCACCTCCGGCCGCCGCGCCAGCAGCCGGGCCAGCGCCTGGGGCCGGCCCAGCTGGTACCGGTCGGGCAGCGGGTGGTGCAGGGCCAGCGGCGGATGGTGGAAGGCGAGCAGTGCGGGGGTCTCACCACCGAGCGCGTCGAGCTGTTCCTCGATCCAGGCGTACGTCTCGTCGTCGAGCGCGCCCTTGTCCGCGCCGGGGATGCTGGAGTCGCACATCAGCACGGCCGCGCCGCCGACCCGGTGCGCCCGGTTGACCGGCCCCGCGGCGGCCGGCTCGCGGAGCAGGGCCGTGCGGTAGGGGAGCCGGCTGTCGTGGTTGCCGGGGCAGGTCAGGACGGGGAACGGCGTCGCCGGATCGTGCAGTCCGAGCAGCCCGGCCGCCTCCTCGTACTCCCGCTCGCTCCCGTGGTCCGCGATGTCGCCGGTGACCAGGAGCGCGTCCACCGGCCCGGGCAGCGCGCGCAGGTGGTCCATGACGCGCCGGGCGCGCTCGGTGGCACGGGGGGTCCCGTCCAGGTGCAGATCGCTGATCTGGGCCAGCACGAGCATGGGCAGTATGTCCTTCGGGAAGTGACCGGCCGGGGCGGGACCGGGCCCGCACGCGTGACGACGATCAAAGCACCGGCTGTAATGGTTCCGCAATGCCCGACCATTAAGAACGCGGACTCACGGCCGGGCGGGCGGCTGGGCAGGATGCTGCCGTAGACCTCCCCTCCCCCTTGTCCATACGATCACCCTTGTCCTTGTCCGTACGCGCTCGCCCGCCGCTCGGCCGACGCGATCCCGCCCCACGACCTGGAGGCCAGGCCATGACGACCGGCACCCCCGCGCCCTTCACCGCCGCCGACTACCGGGCCCGCATGGAACGGGCCGCCGGGTCCGCGGCCGACGCCGGGCTCGCCGGGGTGCTCGTGGCGCCAGGACCGGACCTGGTCTGGCTCACCGGGTACGCGCCGGTGGACACCGAGCGGCTCACCCTCCTGGTGCTCGCCGCGGACCAGGAGCCGACCCTCGTCGTGCCGACACTGGAGGCACCGGACGCCGCCGGGGCCGCGGGCGCCGCCGCGCTGACCCTGCGCGACTGGACCGACGGCAAGAACCCGTACGAGATCACCGCCCCGCTGCTCGACGCGCACGGCCGGTTCGGCGTCAGCGACAACGCCTGGGCCATGCATCTGCTCGGCCTCCAGCGCACCCTGCCCGCCACCTCGTACGTCTCCCTGACCGAGGCGCTGCCTATGCTGCGCGGCGTCAAGGACGCGGCCGAACTGGAGCGGCTCGCGGCCGCCGGCGCCGCCGCCGACGCCACGTACGAGGAGATCAAGAAGGTCGCCTTCGGCGGGCGCAAGGAGAGCGACATCGCCCGCGAACTCGCCGCGCTGCTGCGGCAGTTCGGGCACTCGCAGGTCGATTTCACGGTCGTCGGCTCCGGCCCGAACGGCGCCAACCCGCACCACGAGGCGGGCGAGCGCGTCATCCAGGACGGCGACATGGTCGTCCTGGACTTCGGCGGCCTCAAGCACGGCTACGGCTCCGACACCACCCGCACCGTGCACGTCGGCGAACCCACCGACGAGGAGCGCCGCGTCCACGCCGTCGTGCGCGAGGCCCAGAGCGCGGCCTGCGACGCCGTCCGGCCCGGGATCGCCTGCCAGGACGTCGACCGCGTCGCCCGCGCGGTCATCGACGACGCCGGGTACGGCCAGTACTTCATCCACCGCACCGGCCACGGCATCGGCGTCACCACGCACGAACCGCCGTACATGATCGAGGGCGAGGAGCAGCCGCTCGTGCCGGGCATGTGCTTCTCGGTGGAGCCCGGTATCTACCTGCCCGGCCGCTTCGGCGTCCGGATCGAGGACATCGTCACCGTCACCGAGGACGGCGGCCGGCGCCTCAACTCCACCGCGCGGGACCTGGCGATCGTGGGCTGAGCGACCATGCCGACCCGTCTGCCGGGTGCAGCCGTCTTGAGGGTGCGCCTCGCGTCGTGGCTGGTCGCGCAGTTCCCCGCGCCCCTGGGCCGTTGGTCGGCTGCGGGTGGTGGGGGTTCTCGCGCAGTTCCCCGCGCCCCTGAGATGCGCACTTCGTGCGCCATCTCACCGAAGCGCCCCCGCCAGGGGCGCGGGGAACGGCGCGCTCAGCCCCCACCGGGCCGCAGACAACCAACTACCTAGGGGCGCGGGGAACGGCGCGCTCAGCTCCCACCGGGCCGCAGACAACCAACTACCCAGGGGCGCGGGGAACTGCGCAACCAGTCCCCACCGGGCCGCAGACAACCAACGGCCCAGGGGCGCGGGGAACGGCGCGCTCAGCCCCCACCGGGCCGCAGACAACCAATTACCTAGGGGCGCGGGGAACTGCGCGACCAACCCCCACCGAGCCGCAGACGAGCAACCACCCAGGGGCGCGGGGAACTGCGCACCCCCCGCGCCCCGTGCAGCCGTACATATACAGAGGCCCCTCAAGGCGCAACAGCCACCACGCACGACTCACCCGGCACACTCAACACCCCGTCCGCCAGAGGCAACCGCACCGGCTCCCAAGCCACCAGCACCTGAGACACCGGCCGCCCCAGCGGAATGGACACCGGCCGGGGCGAGAGGTTCACCGCAACCCGCAGATCCCCCCGCCGGTAGGCGATCCAGCGGGCCTCCTCGTCGTAGGCCACCTTGACCGCCGCCAGATCCGCGTCCTGGAGGTCACTGCGGGCGTGCCGCAGGGCGATCAGCTCGCGGTACCAGGCCAGTACGCGCGCGTGGTCCCCCGTCTCGGCCTCCGCCCAGTCGAGACAGGACCGCTCGCGCGTGGCGGGGTCCTGCGGGTCGGGAATGTCCTGCTCGGACCAGCCGTGCGCCGCGAACTCCCGCCGCCTGCCCTTGCGGACGGCCTCGGCGAGCTCCGGATCGGTGTGGTCGGTGAAGTACTGCCACGGGGTGCTCGCCGCCCACTCCTCGCCCATGAAGAGCATCGGCGTGAACGGACTCGTCAGGACCAGCGTCGCCGCACACGCGAGCAGCCCCGGCGAGACGGTGGCGGCGAGCCGGTCGCCCTGCGCGCGGTTGCCGACCTGGTCGTGGGTCTGCGTATAGGCGAGCAGCCGGTGCGCGGGGGTGCGGGTCCGGTCAAGGGGCCGGCCGTGGTGGCGCCCCCGGAAGGACGAGTACGTGCCGTCGTGGAAGAAGCCGTGCATCAGCGTCTTGGCGACGGCGGCCATCGGTTCGCGGGCGAAGTCGGCGTAGTAGCCGCTGCTTTCACCGGAGACGGCCGCGTGCACGGCGTGGTGGACGTCGTCGTTCCACTGGGCCTGGAGGCCGAGACCGCCCTCGCCGCGGGGCGTGACGACGCGCGGGTCGCCCAGATCGGACTCGCCGATCAGGAAGAGCGGCCGGCCGAGGCGCTCAGCGAGCCCGTCCACGGCCGCCGACAGCTCCTCCAGGAAGGGCAGGGCGCGCCGGTCGTGCAGCTCGTGGATCGCGTCGAGGCGCAGCCCGTCGAGCCGGTAGTCGCGCAGCCAGGCCAGCGCGCTGCCCAGCAGATAGGCGCGCGTCTCGTCCGAGCCGGGTGCGTCCAGGTTCACGGCGCTGCCCCACGGCGTGTGGTGCGTGTCGGTGAAGTACGGGCCGAACGCGGGCAGGTAGTTGCCCGACGGGCCCAGGTGGTTGTGGACGACGTCGAGCACCACGCCGAGCCCGAGTCCGTGCGCCGCGTCGACAAAGCGCTTCAGCGCCTCGGGGCCGCCGTACGGCTCGTGCACGGCCCACAGGCTGACGCCGTCGTACCCCCAGCCGTGCCGGCCCGGGACGGGGCACAGCGGCATCAGCTCGACATGGGTGACCCCGAGAGTGGCCAGGTGGCCGAGGCGCTCGGCGGCCGCGTCGAGCGTGCCCTCCCGCGTGTACGTGCCCACGTGCAGCTCGTAGAGGACCGCTCCGGCCAGATCGCGGCCCGCCCACTCGTGCTGCCACGCGTACCGGTCGTGGTCGACGACCGCGCTGAGCCCGTCGGGCCCGTCCGGCTGGCGGAGCGAGCGGGGGTCGGGCAGGACCGGGCCGCCGTCGAGCGCGTACCCGTACCGCGCGCCGTCCTGCGCCTCGGCCTGCCCCGACCACCAGCCGTCGCGGTCCGGGTCGCGCCGCAACGCGCGCGTGGCGCCGTCGCAATGGAGCGTGACCTGCTCTGCCTGTGGTGCCCACACCTCGAATTGCACGGACGGTTCCCCCTCGTGGCCGGGTGTCTGCCGACAGTGACGACGCCTCCCATCCTGCGCCAGGAGTGATCGTTCCGCCGGGAAATCGCCACTACTGGGTCGGGATTTCGCGCGGCCCGTGACGTCGGTCCGGCCGGGCCGCTTTCTGGACACCCCGGCCGCGCTGCCCGACAATCACAAGGGTGACGTCCTCTTTTGAACACCACACGTACCCGGCGCGGCTGTCCGACGCCGAGCGGGACCGTGCGCTGAAGGTGCTCAGGGACGGCGCCGCGGTCGGACGGCTCTCGCACGACACGTTCGTGCGCCGCATGGAGCTGGCGTTCGCCGCC
This sequence comes from Streptomyces sp. NPDC006552, assembly GCF_040611655.1. Taxonomy (NCBI): domain Bacteria; kingdom Bacillati; phylum Actinomycetota; class Actinomycetes; order Kitasatosporales; family Streptomycetaceae; genus Streptomyces; species Streptomyces sp. NPDC006552. The sequence goes on along the minus strand of NZ_JBEXOS010000049.1, from coordinate 25,518 downwards.
CGCAGCTCCGGCGAACTCGACGCGCTCACCGCCGATCTGCGCCACGAGAATCCGTGGTCGCGCGCGGTGCTCGGCGCCGTGGGCGCGGTCTCCGGTTTCACCGTGCGGCTGCGCAGGGCCTGGACCGTGGAGCGGCTGCCGAAGCTGCTGCTGCCCGCACAGGAGCGGCCCTACCCGCTGCGCATCGGCCGCGACCCGGCCAACGGGCTGCGGCTCAGCCACGACACGGTCTCCCGGGTGCACGCCGAGCTGAGCCGCCAGGGCGGCCTGTGGGTGCTGCGCGACCTGGGCTCCACCAACGGCACGTCCGTGAACGGCCGCAGGGTGATCGGCGTCGCCGTCGTGCGGGACGGCGACCAGGTCGCCTTCGGGCACATGGCGTTCCGGCTCTCCGCCGACTGACCGCGTCCCCCGGCCGGGGTCAGCCCCGGGCGTACCGGACCGCCGCGATCGTCGTACGGGCCTGGTGCTCGATCTGGTGGGCGACCGGCACCCAGCGCGCCCCGAACCGGTCCGCGTACACCTCGCACCAGCGGGTGACGAGCGCGTCCAGGGCGGGCGCCGCCGGGTCCCCGGCCTCCTCCAGGACCCGCAGCAGCATCGCCGCCGCGCGCAGCGGCAGGCGCCGCGCGAACGCGTCGATGCTGCCCACGTACGCCATCGTCGCGTCCGGGGGCGGCGGCCGCATCCAGTCGTCGGCGAGCCCCGGCACCAGGCTCAGCGCCCAGCGGGCCGCCCGCAGCAGCGGCCCCGTGGTGTCGGGCAGCCGGGGCAGCGTCTCGGCGAGGATCACCTCCACGAGACGGGTGTCCCCGCTCAGCCGCGCCGCGATGCGCCGCATGGCGTGCTCGGGGGCCGGATGCGGCGCCGGATCGTCGACCAGGTCGCTGGCCCACATCGGCACCTCCACGATGGCCGTGGAGCCGCCGTAGCGGTGCGCGTGGTGCCAGGTGGAGTGCCGGGCGTCGTCGGGCAGGCTGGGAAAGGCCGCCTGCACGTCCGGATCGGGCATCACATGGACGCCGGGCCCGGACGTCGGCCACCCGGCCGCGTCCGACGCGCCGGTCTCCACCGGTATGTGCAGTTCCGCGGCCGACTTGGCGAACGCCTCCGCGAGCCCCGGTATGTCCCGGGTCAACTGCACCCAGCTGCCGCCCAGTTCCGTGCCGTGCAGCGAGACCTGGAGGTAGGGCCGCAGGTCGTCGATGACGCCGGTCAGGGTCGTGGTCTCCGGCGGCAGCCGGTCGGGGGGCAGCACCGAAGGCGCCCACTCCGGCTGCTCGGGGCCCGCGGGGCGGAAGAAGTGCCGGTGGTAGTCGAGCAGCGTGCGCGGGGCGGGGGTGCGGTGCAGCGACGCGCCGTCCGGGTCCGCGCACAGCAGGAAGTGCCAGGAGCGGTCCGCCAGCAACCCCGGCTCCAGCAGAGCGCGTTCGGCGAGGTGGAGCACGGTCGAGCCGCCCGTCGGCTCATTGGAGTGCGCGCCCGCGACGACGAGGACGGCGCGCCGGTCGTGTCCGACGGACAGCAGGTGCAGGGGGCGCCCCCCACGCGACGTGCCGACCTGGCGTAGCCGGCACAGGTCAGGACGGTGAGTCGCCAGCTCCCGCGCCGCCTGGGCCTGTTCGGCCGAGGTGGGGTAGCGCTGCTCCGTCAGATGACTCACCCCCGTTGGTGCTCCTGGCGTCAGCACCCGCAGTACCCCACGCCCGGCGGCACCTGTCAAGAAGGCCCGTAGCGTGCCGCGCCGCCGGTGCGGACCGCGCTCCGCGCGCGCGGGGCGAGCCGGTCCGGTGACCGGCCCCGGCCCGCCCCGCCAGGCGTTCAGCCGGCCGTCCGGAGCCCTTCCCGCCCGTCCGCGCCGCCGTCCGCGCCGGGGGAGTCCGTGCGGACCAGCAGCGCCACCGGCAGCTCGCCGAAGAGGTCCGCCACGCGCGCGTCGCCGCTGAACCGCTGCCCCGGGCCGAGGACATCGGTCCACTCGCCCGCGGGCAGCCCGAGCGTCGTCCCCCGCCACCCGCCCGCCTCGTCCAGCCGTAGCGACAGCCGGGTCGCCGCCGCGACCACCCGGCCCGAGCGCGCGTACGCCACACAGTGCTCCCGGGCCGCACCCGTGGCGGCCAGCGGTTCGTAGGTCGCCCCGCCGCCGAACCACTCCGGGTGCTCCCGCCGCAGCCCCAGGGCCGCCCGGGTGAGCGCCGCCTTCTCCTCGGAGAGCGGGCCGCGCTCGCGCGCGTCGAAGCGGGCGGGAGCGCGGTTGTCCGGGTCCACCAAGGCGCGGTACTCGTGCTCGGTCCCCTGGTAGAGGTCCGGCACGCCCGGCATGGTCAGGTGGACCAGCGCGGCACCGAGGATGTTCGCCCGTACGTGAACGGCGAGGTCCGTCATGAAGCGCAGCACCTCGTCGCCGGGCGGGCCGCACGGACCGGACGCCACGAAGGCCCGCACCGCGTCCTCGTAGGCGGCGTCCTGCTCCGTCCATGTGGTGAAGAGGCCCGCCTCGCGCGCGTGCTTGAGCAGTGCTCCCTGAAGCCGCTCCGGCTCCGCCGGGCCGAGTCCGGCCACGGTCTGCCAGGCCGCCCACGCCAGCTGCGGACCGGGAGCACCCGTACCGTCGTGCGCCGTCCGCTCCCGCACCCGGGACAGCAGCTCCTCCCACCGGCCGGGGCACTGCGTGAGGACCGAGACACCCGCCCGGACGTCCGCGCTGCGCTTGGTGTCGTGCGTCGACAGCACGGTCGACGTGGCCGGCCAGTCGCGCTGCATCCGTGCGCAGTACGCGTGGAACGACTCGGCGGAGACCGCCGGGTCGTGCGGGCAGCCGCCCACCTCCAGGGCCGACAGGAGCGGCGTGTACCGGTAGAACGCCTTGTCCTCGACGGACTTGGCCCGCAGTGCCGACGCGGTCTGCGCGAACCGCGCCCGGAACGCCGCGTACCGGGGCCCGTCACCGCGCCGGCCGAGCGCCAGGTCCCGTACGGCGTCGACGGCGCGGGCCTCCTCGGCCACCGTGAACGCGGCTTTCGCGGCGGCGGCGGCGGAAGCGGTCAGGACCGTCTCCGGATCGGCGCCCCCGCTCACGTACGGCCGGTACACCGGGACGCGCACCAGCAGCTCGCACAGCGCCGTGCGCAGCGCCCAGGGGGCGTGGTCGCGCAGCTCCGGCTCCCGGGCGCACAGCGCGGCCGCCTCCCGGGTCAGCCGCTCCACCTCGGTGGCCAGCTCGTGGCCGACGACCCGGTGGGCGGCGCGGCGGGCGGTCGGCGCCCACGCGCCGCCCAGGTCGGCGCCGACGTCCGTGAACCGCCGGAAGTGGCCGAGGAGTTCGTCGGCCCCGGCCGGGTCGGTGAACAGGCCGTCGATGTGGCGCAGGGCGTCGTACCCGGTGGTGCCGGCCACCGGCCAGGCGGCGGGCAGGTGCTCGCCGTCCTCCAGGATCTTCTCGACGACGGTCCACCGGCCGCCCGTCGCCTCGTGCAGCCGCCGCAGGTAGGCGCCCGGATCGGCGAGCCCGTCCGGGTGGTCGATCCGCAGGCCGTCGACGACGCCCTCCCGCAGCAGGCGCAGCACGGTGGCGTGGGTGGCGGCGAAGACCTCGGGGTCCTCCACGCGGACCCCGATCAGGTCGGAGATGGTGAAGAAGCGGCGGTAGTTCAGCTCCGTCCTGGCCAGCCGCCACCAGGCCAGGCGGTACCACTGGGCGTCCAGCAACTGGGGGAGCGGCAGTCCGGCGGTGCCCTCGCGCAGCGGGAACGTGTGGTCGTAGTAGCGCAGTACCTCCCCCTCCACCTTCAGGTGGGGCAGTTCGTCACCGAGGGGCCCGCCCAGGAGGGGCAGCAGCACCCGGCCGTCCTGCGCGTCCCAGTCGATGTCGAACCAGCGCGCATACGGGGACGAGGGTCCCTCGCGCAGCACTTCGTAGAGCGGTCGGTTGTGGCGGACGGACGCGGCCATGTGGTTGGGCACGATGTCCACGACGAGGCCGAGGCCGTGCTCGCGCGCCGTACGGGCGAGCGCCCGCAGCCCGTCCTCGCCGCCGAGTTCGTCGCGCACGCGCGCGCAGTCCACCACGTCGTAGCCGTGCGTCGAGCCGGGCACGGCCTCCAGGACCGGCGACAGATGCAGGTGGGAGACCCCCAGGGAGGCCAGGTACGGGACGGCGGCCGCGGCCTGGGCGAAGCCGAGATCGGGCTGCAGCTGGAGCCGGTAGGTGGCCGTCGGGGCAAGAGGCGTCATGCGAATCTACTTACCCCCACCGCCGCCTTTCGTGCGTTCACCGCATGCGGGCGGCGCGCCGCGCGTCGCTAGCGTCGCACGATGACCAGCTCAGCCACCACGAAGGCGCCCAGCACCCTCGACACGTACCGCCAGGTGATTGCCGTGACCGGCCGGCTCCTGCCGGTCGTCTCCTTCCTGGGGAGGCTGCCGGTCGCGGTGATCCAGTTCGGCAGCGTCCTGCTGGTGACCCGGACCAGCGGCTCGCTCGCCACCGGCGGCACCGTCGCCTGCGCCCTCGCGCTCGGCCAGGTCGCCATGGGGCCGTGCGTGGGACGCCTCGCCGACCGGCGCGGCCAGCGCCCGGTCGTCCTTGCCTTCGCGCTGCTCAACGCGGCCGCCATCGCCGTCTACACGCTGGGCGCGCTGTACGGACTGCCCACGCCCTTGCTGGCCGCGCTCGGCGTCCTGGCGGGCGCCACCGTCCCCGGCGTCGGGCCGCTGGCCCGCGCCCGCGGGGTCGCTCTGGTGCGCCGCGCGGAAGCCGGCCACGGCGCCGGCGAACGGGTGGTGAACGCCGTCCTGTCGCTGGAGTCGACCATGGACGAACTCTCCTTCGTGCTCGGTCCCGCCCTCATCGGCCTCGCCTCCGTAGTGGCCCATCCGGCCTACGCGTTCGGGGCGGCCGCCCTCCTGGTCGCGGTCTGCGGCACCGGATTCGCGCTGCACCCCACGGCGGCGGCCGTCCCGCGGGCCGCGGCCGGTGCCCGCCCCCGCGCGCGGAGCGAGCGGGCCCCGATGCCGCGCCAGGTGCGCCTCGTACGCGTCGGCCTCGTCCTGCTCGGCGTCCTGCTGGGCGGCTGCGGCGCCGGCATCACCGCGCTCACCCAGGAGCTGGGCCACGAGGACCAGGCGGGCCTCGTCTACGCCGCCATGGGCGTCATGAGCGCCGCCGTCGGCCTGGCGACGGCGGCGGTGCCGGAACGCTTTACGCTGCCCGCCCGCTGGCGCGTCGCCACCGCCGCCGCCGCGCTGCTCTCCCTCCCGCTGACCGTCACCCACACCATGCCGCTGCTCTACGGCGTCGTGACCGTGTTCGGCGCCCTGTTCGCGCCGAACCTGATCACCGGTTTCGGCCTCACCGAGCGTGCCGTGCCGCGCGAACGGCTCGCCGAGGGCATGTCGGCCGCGGCGAGCGCGTTCGTCGGCGGGCAGGCGGTCACCCTCGCCGTGGCGGGGCGGCTCGCCGAGGCCCACGGGCCCGCCACCGCGTTCGCGGTGGGCAGCGCGGCGGCGGCCCTGGCCTTCCTGGTCGCGCTGCGCGTACGGGCCCCGCAGGGGGCTACGCGGGCCGTCGCAGCACCGTGAGGCTCCGGCCGATCAGCGGCAGCCGGTCGCCCGCCTGCACCTTCTGCGTGTCGCCCGAGGGCAGCCCGGTCGGCAGCGCGGTGTCGACGACCGGCTCCCACTGCCGGCCGTGATCGACCGGCACCACGAACTCCAGCTCGTCCGGGGAGGCGTTGAACAGCAGCAGGAACGAGTCGTCCATGATGCGCTCGCCGCGCGGGCCCGGCTCGGAGATGGCGTTGCCGTTCAGGAACACCGACAGAGCGCCGGCCTGCGCCTCGCCCCAGTCGTGCTGCGTCATCTCCTCGCCCTCCGGAGTGAACCAGGCGATGTCCGTCAGCTCGTGGTGCGTGCCCTCCACGGGGCGGCCGTGGAAGAAGCGGCGCCTGCGGAAGACGGGGTGGTCACGGCGGAGCCGCACCATCGCGCGGGTGAACTCCAGGAACGGCTCGGGCGCCTCGTCCGGGTCCGCCCAGCGCAACCACGCCACCTCGTTGTCCTGGCAGTAGGCGTTGTTGTTGCCGCCCTGGGTGCGGGCGAACTCGTCGCCGTGGCTGAGCATCGGCACGCCCTGCGACAGCATCAGCGTGGCGACGAAGTTGCGCATCTGGCGCGCCCGCAGGGCGAGCACCTCGGGATCGTCCGTGTCGCCCTCGGCGCCGCAGTTCCACGACCGGTTGTGGCTCTCGCCGTCTCGGTTCTCCTCCCCGTTGGCGTCGTTGTGCTTGTCGTTGTACGCGACCAGGTCGTGCAGGGTGAAGCCGTCGTGGCAGGTCACGAAGTTTATGGAGGCGAGCGGCCGGCGGCCGTCGTCCTGGTAGAGGTCGGAGGACCCGGTGAGCCGGCCCGCGAACTCGGCGAGGGTACGCGGCTCCCCGCGCCACAGGTCCCGTACGGTGTCGCGGTACTTGCCGTTCCACTCGGTCCACAGCGGCGGGAAGTTCCCCACCTGGTAGCCGCCCTCGCCGACGTCCCACGGCTCCGCGATCAGCTTCACCCGGGAGACCACCGGGTCCTGCTGCACCAGGTCGAAGAAGGACGACAGCCGGTCCACCTCGTGGAACTGGCGCGCCAGCGTGGCGGCCAGGTCGAAACGGAACCCGTCGACGTGCATCTCCTCCACCCAGTAGCGGAGCGAGTCCATGATCATCTGGAGGACGTGCGGGGACCGCATGAGCAGCGAGTTCCCGGTCCCCGTGGTGTCCATGTAGTAGCGCGGATCCTCGGTCAGCCGGTAGTACGAGGCGTTGTCGAGGCCCTTGTAGGAGAGTGTCGGGCCCAGGTGGTTGCCCTCCGCCGTGTGGTTGTAGACGACGTCGAGGATGACCTCGATGCCCGCCTGGTGCAGCGCCCGCACCGCCGACTTGAACTCCAGGACCTGCTCGCCCCGGTCGCCCCAGGACGCATACGTGTTGTGCGGGGCGAAGAAGCCGATCGTGTTGTAGCCCCAGTAGTTGTTGAGGCCCATCTCGACCAGCCGGTGGTCGTTGACGAACTGGTGGACCGGCATCAGCTCCAGCGCCGTGACCCCCAGTTCGGTCAGGTGCTCGATGATCGCCGGGTGCGCCAGCGCCGCATACGTGCCGCGCAGCTCCTCCGGCAGCGCCGGGTGGCGCATCGTCAGGCCCTTGACGTGCGCCTCGTAGAGCACCGTCTCGTGGTACTCCGTACGCGGCGGGCGGTCGTCGCCCCAGTCGAAGTACGGGTTGACCACGACCGAGGCCATCATGTGCGGCGCCGAGTCGAGGTCGTTGCGCTCGTCCGGCGACCCGAACGGGTAGCCGTACACCGCCTCGGTCCAGTCGATACGCCCGCTGATGGCGCGCGCGTAGGGATCGAGGAGCAGCTTCGCCGAGTTGCAGCGCAGCCCGCGCGCGGGTTCGTAGGGGCCGTGCGCACGGTAGCCGTACCGCTGCCCGGGCATGATGCCCGGGAGGTAGGCATGCCGGACGAACGCGTCCGACTCCCGCAGCTCGACCGCGGTCTCCGAGCCGTCGTCGTGCAAAAGACACAACTCGATACGGTCCGCGGCTTCCGAGAAGACCGCGAAGTTCGTTCCGGCACCGTCGTACGTGGCGCCGAGTGGATACGCCTGTCCAGGCCACACCTGCATGCTGACGACTCTTCCACTTCCGGCCCGGTGCTCCGGGCGACACGGTTGAGTCTCTCCCCGAAAGTGACGGAACCACCCACGAGTTGGACCCCTCTTACAGGACGACCACGTAAATCCGGCATGCCCGCGCGTGGGACTGCCGGGGAAGCAGGGGGAAGATGTGCGAGAGCTAGCAAGACGCCATCTCGGGAAGCTGGTGGCCACGGTGGCCCTCGCGGTCACCGGGGCCGCCGTCGCGGTGGGCGCGAGCCTGCCGGACGGCGCAGGGGGCGCGGGGGACGCGGCCAGGGCGGGAGCGGCGCAGCAGGACGCGGTGGCGCCCGCGGGGAAGGTCGAGGCGGCGCCCGCGGAGGGCGCCACGGGCATCGGCCGTGACCCGCTGACCGAGGCCGAGACGGAGCGGGCCGAGCAGCTGGCCGTCGCGAACAGCGCTCTGCGCAGGGATGCCAGGGACGTGGCGGGCGACCGCGGCCCGCAGCACCTGTCGACGAACCTGACGGAGATCGACCCGCGCCTGACCGGCGCGGCAGCGGCGCAGCGCCGCGCGGACGTCGTCTCCTACGACTACAAGAGCGACGCCGTCATCACCAAGACGGTCAACCTGGCCACCGGCAAGGTGGAGGAGACCCGGACCGACCGGGGTGTGCAGCCACCACCCAGCCAGGACGAACTGGCGCAGGCGGCCCAGCTCTTGATAGCCGACCACCTCGGCGCGGGGCTGCGCGCCGACTACCGGGACGCCACCGGCAAGGCGCTCACCGGCGTCGGACAGCTGGAGCTGAGCGGCATGGTGTTCCGCAAGGAGACCGTGACGAAGGTCCCCGCCGGGCTCACCGCCTGCGGGGACCACCGCTGCCTGCGCGTCATCGCCAAGGTCCGCAGCGGCCCCTGGATCGACACCCGCGCCCTCGTGGTCGACCTCAGCGACCGCACCGTGGGCCGCCTCGCCTGACCGGCGCCGCGCACTCCACTCCGCCACGTACTCCTTCTGCACAAGGGAGCCCTTCCGTATGCACGTCAACAGAGCCCGGCGCGCCCGCACCCGGCCCGCCGCCGCCCTCTCGGGCCTCGCGGTCACCGCGCTGCTCGGCACCGTCCTCGCCACCGCCCCTTCCGCCACGGCCGCTCCCACGGCCCCCGACCGGGCGCCGGCCGCCGCCGCACCCGCCTGTTCCGCCGCGTACCAGATCGAGCAGACCCTCGACGGCGGTACCACCTGGCGCATGTGCTGGCACTACAACACCCTCTCCGGTCTCGTCCTGGACGACGTGAGCTACCAGCCGAAGAGCGAGCCCAAGCCGATCCGTGTCCTCACCAGTGCCCGCCTCGCGCAGGTCCATGTCCCCTACGACGACGGGGAGGCCGAGTACGACGACATCACGGGCACCGACTTCGGTCAGGCACTGCAGAACCTGCGCCCGGCGGAGTGCCCGGGCGGCACCATCAAGACCGTCAAGGTCCCCGACCGCGGCAACGTGCAGGGGCTGTGCGCCACCACGCGTGCGCGCGGGCACGCGTACCGCCTGAACGACGACGCCTCGACCGGCGGCAGCGGCAAGCTGTACAGCGCCCAGGGCAAGGACCTGCTGGTCTACACCGTCAACAAGGCGTCCTGGTACGAGTACATCACCGAGTGGCGCTTCTCCTCCGACGGCACCATCACCTCGAACGTCGGCGCCACCGGCAGCCTCTCGCCGTACGACTACGACGGCACCGACGGCCGCGGCTGGCCCATCGGCAAGGGAGCGAGCGCCTACGCCGAGAGCCACAGCCACAACGTCTTCTGGCGGCTCGACTTCGGCCTCGACGGCTCGAACAAGAGCAAGGTCGAGCAGTACGACTCCAAGGTGACCGCGCCCCGCGGGAACGGCGTGCCCACCACCAAGACCACCCGGATCCCCGTCACCAAGGAGCTCGCCGGGGACGTCAAGAACCTGCGCTGGTGGCGCGTGCTCTCCACCGCCGGCAAGAACAAGGACGGCCACCCCCGCTCCTACGAGTTCGTGCCCGGCCGCTCGACCACGTTCCCCGGCCGCTCCTTCACCAAGCACGACGTGTACTTCACCGAGTACAAGAAGTGCGAGCAGTACGCGAGCAACAACCCGGCCGCGAACTGCGGCGGGACCAGCGTGGACAAGTGGGTCGGCGGCCAGACGCTGAAGCACCCGATCACCTGGGTCAACGTGGGGTTCCACCACATCGCCCGGGACGAGGACCAGCAGCCCATGCCGGTCCACTGGCAGGGCTTCTCGCTGGCCCCCAGGGACGTGACCGCTATGAGCCCGCTCACTCCCGCCGACCTGGCGGACCAGAACGGGGTTCCCAGAAACGGCAGTTGAGAAACTCTCCGTCCCATCGGGCTGCACCGCCCGCCGCTCCCGGAGTACCCTTCCTTGATCGTTGCTGGGGGAGTGTCCGACGGACTCGGGGGAGCGGAAGGCGGTGCGGAGCGGGTGAGCTCGGGAGGTCTTGAGCTGCCCCCTGGTGGCGACGGTCACGAGGGTCAGGAGGGTTCCGCGGCGGCCGCCACGGACATCCCGCCCGGAGCGGTGTCGCTGGCCCGTCCCGTGGACGCGGGATCGCAGATCGGACCGGAGCTGGACTGGGGCGCCGACGCCTGGCGCGAGGTCCGTACGCGCGCCCAGCGAGCCGGGCGCGCCTACATCTGGCTGAATCTGGTGGAGCAGCGGCTGCGGGCCGTGGTCGCCGCCGTGCTGCGGCCCGTCTACGCGCCCGTGCACGGCGACGACTGGGTCGTCGCCGCCGCGGGGCCCGCCGGGCAGGAGTGGGTGCAGCGGGCCGTCGCCGTACGCGAGGTCAGCCGCCGCAAGGGGTATCTCCTGGACCCGGCCGACGACAACGTGCTCTCCTTCCTCACGCTCCCGCAGCTGCGGGAGCTGATGGTGCAGCACTGGCCGTGCTTCGAGCCGTACTTCGACGACCGCCGCGACGTCGAGCTCGCCCTGGACGAGCTGGAGGTCACCCGCAATGTGGTCTCCCGCAACCGCGCCCTGAACGAGACGGTCCTCGCCCAGGCCGAGCGCGCCTCCGCCCGCCTCCTGGAGATGCTCGGCGCGGGCTCCGACGTCCCCTCCGCCCGGCGGCTGCCGATCGACGCCGTCGAGCACCTGGTCGGCGACCGGTTCGCGGACGTGGTGGGCGTGCACGCGGACCGTGTCCGGCTGCTGCGGCAGTTCCCGGCCGAGGACCTTTTCGGCGGCGCCCGGCGCCTGGACGCGATCGGGATAGGCCTGAACCTGCTCGTCCAGAACTTCTCGGGACGCCGCCTGATGCGGCTCGCCGAGTCGGGGTGCCGCACCCGGCTCCTCTTCCTGAACCCGGCGTCCAGCTCGGTGAAACGGCGCGAGCGGGAACTGGGGCTCAAGCGCGGCGAGTTGAGCCGCGCCGTCGAGATGAACATCCTGCACATGCGGCGGGTACGGACCCGGCTCCGCGACCCCGGCGCGTTCGAGATCCAGGTCTTCGACGAGACGCCCCGCTTCACCGCCTACCTCGTCGACGGCGACGGCTCCGACGGCGTCGCGGTCGTCCAGTCCTATCTGCGCCGCTCCCGGGGGATGGAGGCGCCGGTCCTCGTGCTGCGCGGCGGCGGCCGGGTGGTCCGGGCGAACAGCTCGCCCGAGACGGGCGAGAACGGGCTGTTCGTGACATACCGGGACGAGTTCGAACAGGCCTGGGCGGACGCCCGGCCGGTCTCGTAGCGGGCGCCGTGGCCGCCCGGGACCGGGGCCGGACCGGATTGTCAGTGGCGCGTGCGAGGGTGTGGTCACTGGGGGAACGCACCACGAGAAGGGGGCTGCCATGGCCTGGCACCAGGAGCTGATGGTCGGCTTCGATCTGGAGACGACGGGGACCGATCCGCGCGAGGCGCGCATCGTCACCGGCGCCGTCATCGAGGTCAGGGACGGCGCCGTCCTGGGCCGCCGGCAGTGGCTCGCCGACCCCGGCGTACCGATTCCGGACGAGGCCGTCGCGGTCCACGGCATCAGCACCGAGCGGGCGCGCGCGGACGGCGAACCGGCGGACCGGGTCGCCGAGGCCCTCGCCGAGGTCCTGGTCGGGTACTGGCGCACGGGCGTCCCCGTGGTCGCGTACAACGCGGCGTTCGACCTGACCCTGCTCTCCGCCGAACTGGCCCGGTACGGGCGCCCGTCACTGCGCGAGCGGCTGGGCGGCCGGGAGCCGGCCCCGGTCATCGACCCGTACACGATCGACCGCACCGCCGACCGCTACCGCCGCGGGAAGCGCAATCTGGAGGCGGTCTGCACCGAGTACGGTGTCCCGCTCGACGCCGCGCACGACGCCTCCGCGGACGCTCTGGCCGCGGCGCTGCTCGCCCGCGCGATAGGCGACCGCCACGCGAAGATCGCCTCCCTCGGCCCGGCGGAGCTGCACCGCCGTCAGGTGGAGTGGTACGCCGCGTGGGCGGCGGACTTCCAGCGCTTCCTGCGCGGGAAGGGAGAGGCCCAGGCGGTGGTGGACCCGGCGTGGCCGATACGCGCCGTCGTCGGAGCCGACCGGTCCAGCCCGTCCGGCGTCTGAGGGCCGGGACCCGGGGCGACGCCCCGGGCGCGCGGCGGGGAGGTGGCCGCGCTCAGAACGGGTACCACCGGACCGAGGCGTCCCCGTCCCGCAGCGAGCCGACCCGCCGCCGGAACTCCGCCAGGGCGGCCGGGTTGCCGGGCGCGTGCTGCGCGACCCACGCACAGGACGCGGTCTCCCGCGCCCCGCGCAGCACCGCGCACCCCTCCCACTCCCGCACGTCCCACCCGTACTCCGCGACGAACCCGTCGTACGCCGCCGCGGGCAGCCCGTAGCGGTCCCGCGACAGCGCCATGACCACCAGATCGTGCTCGCGCAGGTCCGAGGAGAAGGTCTCCAGGTCGACGAGGACCGGCCCTTCGGGCCCGATGTGCACATTGCGGGGCAGCGCGTCCCCGTGGATCGGGCCGGGGGCGAGCCGCGGGGTCAGCGCGGCGGCCGCCGCGGCGAACCCGTCGCGTCGCTCGCGCAGGTACGCCGCGTCCGCCGGATCGATCGCGTCGCCGGCGAGCCGCAGCCAGCGCTCGACGCCGCCCAGCAACTCCCGCCGGGGCAGCGGGAAGGCGGCCGGGGCGGGCAGCGCGTGCACGCGCTTCAACAGCTGTGCCAGGTCGCGCGGTTCGGCGGGCCGCACCGACGCGGGGACGCGGTGCCACACCGTCACCGGATGCCCGTCGACGACCAGCGGTTCGGCCCGCGCCGCCCGTACGGCCGGCACACCGTGCTCGGCGAGGTAGGCGGCGACGGCCAGTTCGCGGCGGGCCCGGTCCAGCAGTTCGGGCGCCAGCGCGGTGGAGCGGCCCACCTTGACGACGAGGTCGCCCGCCGCGAAGACCGCGTTCTCCCCGAGCGCGAGCAGCTCGGCGCCGTCCGCCGGCCGCGCCACGACCCCCGCCCGGGCCAGCACGTCCCGTGCCCGTCCTTCATCCATCACTGACCTCCCGCGTCCCTGCCCGTACCCGGCCAGTCTCCCACCCCTGCTGATGCCGTCCGGGCCCGCCTGCGCCTCGCCTCTCCGTCCACCCCTGCGGTTGCTCGCGGCGCCCCACGCCTCAGCGACCGATAATGACTTGCACGAGACGTATCGTCTCGCTTAGTCTCGCGACGTGACGAACCAGAAAGCGTGCCGCCCCGCCCATATCGCCATGTTCTCCATCGCCGCCCACGGGCACGTGAACCCGAGCCTGGAGGTGATCCGGGAGCTCGTGGCCCGGGGGCACCGCGTCACGTACGCGATCCCGCACCTCTTCGCGGCGAAGGTCGCCGAGACCGGCGCCGAGCCGGTCCGCTACCGCACCACGCTGCCCGGCCCCGACGACGACCCGGCGGCCTGGGGGACCACGCTCCTCGACAACGTCGAGCCGTTCCTGAACGACGCGATCCAGGCGCTGCCCCAGCTCATCGAAGCCTACGAAGGGGACGGCGGTGCGGGCGTGCCCGACCTCGTCCTGCACGACATCACCTCGTACCCGGCCGGTGTCCTCGCCCACCGCTGGGGCGTCCCCGCGATCTCCCTCTCGCCCAACCTCGTGGCCTGGCAGGGGTACGAGGAGGAGGTCGCCGAGCCGATGTGGGCCGAGCCCCGCAGCACCCCGCGCGGCCAGGCGTACTTCGCCCAGTTCACCGCCTGGCTCCGGGAGAACGGGGTGACGAAGACCGCCGACGAGTTCTGGGGACGCCCCGACCGCTCGCTCGTGCTCATCCCCAGGGCGCTCCAGCCGCACGCCGACCGGGTCGACGAGAAGACGTACACCTTCGTCGGGGCCTGCCAGGGCGACCGGTCCGCGCAGGGTGACTGGGAGCGCCCGGCCGGCGCCGAGCGCGTGCTGCTCGTCTCGCTCGGCTCCTCCTTCACCAAGCAGCCCGGCTTCTACCGCGCGTGTGTCGCGGCCTTCGGGGACCTGCCCGGCTGGCACGTCGTGCTCCAGGTCGGCAAGCACGTCACGGCCGAGGATCTCGGTGACGTGCCCGGCAACGTCGAAGTGCACCAGTGGGTACCCCAGTTGGCGGTCCTGATGAAGGCGGACGCGTTCATCACGCACGCCGGTGCGGGCGGCAGTCAGGAAGGTCTTGCCACCGCCACTCCCATGGTCGCCGTCCCGCAGGCCGTCGACCAGTTCGGCAACGCCGACATGCTGGAGGGGCTCGGAGTCGCCCGGCACGTCCCGATGGAGGAGGCGACCGCCGAGCGGCTCCGCGCGGCGGTCCTCGACCTCGTCGACGACCCGGAGGTGGCGCGCCGCCTCGCCGCGATCCGGCACGAGATGGCGGGCGAGGGCGGCACGCGGCGGGCGGCCGACCTCATCGAGGCCGAACTGCCGGCCCGCTAGGACGACGACGGTCGCCCCTTGCCCGACTCGGAGCAGCGACGGACGGACCGCCTATCAGGCGCTCCGTCCGTTTTGTTATTACAGAACCTTGTTGAACAAGTCACAGGTGTATGTAGGTCTTGATCTGGTCGCGTCAATCGGTCAGGGTTTCGTCTCAACCCCCGGAGATCTTCCGGAGATTGCCGGGGGCAGCACGAGAAAACGCGCCCCCACGCGCGTAGAACTCATCCCCCCACAATCACCACGAGGAGCCCCCTCTTCATGGCAGTTCACCAGCGTGCCCGCACCATGAAGCTGACCGCGGCGATAGCCACGGCGGCGACGGCGGTCGGCGTGACGGTCTTCACCGGCGGCTTCGCCGGCGCCGCGGCCCCCGCCCAGGGCAAGGTCTACGGCCTCGGCGTCCAGGGCGCCGTGTCCGGCAGCTACATCGTGCTGCTCGACCGCAAGACCTCCGCCGCCGCCAAGAAGGACCTGGCCAAGAGCTACGGCGGCACCTTCAGGCGGAACTACGGCTCCGCCGTCAACGGCTTCTCGGTCAACGGCCTCTCGCAGACCGAGGCGAAGCAGCTCGCCGCCGACGACTCGGTCGGCAAGGTCGTCCAGAACAAGAAGTTCCACATCGACGCCGTCCAGGACAACCCGCCCTCCTGGGGCCTGGACCGCATCGACCAGACAGCCACCGCGGGCGACGGGAAGTACACCTACCCGGACAGCGCGGGCGGGGGCGCCACCGCGTACGTCATCGACACCGGTGTCCGCATCAGCCACCAGGACTTCGGCGGCCGCGCCTCCTACGGCTTCGACGCCGTCGACAACGACGAGAGCGCCGACGACGGCAACGGGCACGGCACGCACGTGGCCGGCACCATCGCGGGCACCGCGCACGGCGTCGCCAAGAAGGCGAAGATCGTCGCCGTCCGCGTCCTCGACAACGAGGGCTCGGGCACCACGGAGCAGGTCGTCGCCGGTATCGACTGGGTGACCAAGAACCACCAGGGACCCTCGGTCGCCAACATGTCGCTGGGCGGCGGCGTCGACGAAGCGCTCGACGCGGCGGTGCAGAAGTCGATCGCCTCTGGCGTCACCTACGCGGTCGCGGCCGGCAACGAGTCGGCGGACGCCGCCACCTCCAGCCCGGCCCGCGTCCCCGAGGCCATCACGGTCGCCTCCTCCACCCAGGACGACGAGCAGTCCGACTTCTCCAACTACGGGTCCGCCGTCGACCTCTACGCCCCCGGCTCGGACATCACCTCCGACTGGAACACCGGCGACGACGCCACCCACACCATCTCCGGTACGTCGATGGCGACCCCGCACGTGGTCGGTGCCGCCGCCGTCTACCTCGGCGGCCACCCCGACGCGGCCCCGGCCGACGTCGCCGAGGCGCTCACCGGCGGAGCTACCCCTGACGCCATCGCGAACGCCTCCGCGGGCACCGCGAACAAGCTCCTGAAGATCGTCGAGTAGCCTCCCGGCCCTCCCTGACCGGCGGCCGCCGTGCCCGCCCCCACGGGGCACGGCGGCCGCCTTATCGTGTGCGGATGGCGATCACGAGATACGCGGCCCTGCTGCGCGGCATCAACGTCGGCGGCCACAAGAAGGTCCCCATGGCCCGGCTGCGGCCCCTGGTCGAGGGGCTCGGCCTCACCGACGTACGTACCTATCTGCAGAGCGGCAACGTCACCTTCGCGGCGGACCGCGGTGACGAGGCGTCGCTGGCACGGGAGGTCGCGGACGCCCTCGCCGGGGAGTTCGGCTTCCCGGTCGACGTGCTCGTCCGGGAGCACACGTATCTGAAGGCGGTCAGGGACGCGTGCCCGTTCCCGGCCGCCGACCTCGCGGGCAAGCAGCTGCATGTCACGTACTTCTCGGAGCCGGTGCCGGTGGAGCGGTTCGCCGCCGTGGACGCGGCGGCGTTCGCGCCGGAGGACTTCCGGCTCGGGGACCGCGCGCTGTACCTCTACGCGCCCGCCGGGCTCGGCACGTCGAAACTCGCCGTTCAGCTGAACCGGCCGGCGCTGACCAAGGGGCTCATCGCGACCAGCCGGAACTGGAACACCGTGGTGAAGCTGGTGGAGTGGACCGAGGGCGCGTAAGCCGCTGCCCGGTCAGTCACCCCAGCGCGTCCAGCCGGGACAGGTCGCCCGGTGTCAGCCGGATCGCCTGAGCGCCCATGTTCTCGCTCAGGTGGGCGGGCGACCCCGTCCCCGGGGTCGGGCAGAGCACCGGTGCGTGGTGGAGCAGCCAGGCCAGGGCGATCTGGGACGGGGACGCGCCGTGCGCGGTGGCGATGTCCGCGCACACCGGGTCGGCGGCGAGCGTCCCGTTGCCCAGGGGGAACCAGGGCAGGAACGCGATGCCGCGCTCCGCGCAGAGGGCGAGCAGCGGCTCGGAGGCGCGGTCGAGGACGTTGTAGCGGTTCTGGACCGAGACGATCGGGACGATGTCGAGGTCGAGAGCCGCCCGCAGCTGCGCGGCGGTCACCGAGTCGAGGCCCACGTGCCGGATCTTGCCCGCGTCCCGCAACTCCTTGAGCGCGCCGAGCTGTTCGGCCATCGGCACCCCGGGGTCGAGGCGGTGCAACTGGTACAGGTCGATCCGCTCGAGCCGCAGCCGCCGCAGGCTCGCCTCGCACATCGCACGCAGCCGCTCGGGCCGCCCCTCGACGTGCCAGCTCTCGGCGGAGTCCCGGACGACACCGCCCTTCGTGGCGATCACCAAGTCGTCGGCGTACGGGTGCAGGGCCGCGGCGACGCGCTCCTCCGCGATGTCCGGGCCGTAGTTGTCGGCGGTGTCGATGAGCGTCACGCCCAGCTCCACCGCCCGCCGCACCACCGCGATCGCCTCCGCGTCGCTGCCCCGCGGACCCCAGCAGCCGGGCCCGGTCAGCCGTACGGTCCCGTACCCGAGACGGCGTACGGGCAGGTCGGAGCCGATGCGGAACGTTTCCTGCGGGGCGGGGAGCGTCATGCGGCGACGGTAGCCGACGCCACTCGTGCCGGGTGCGCGCGGTGTCGCGTTCGTTCAAGAAGAGGCGACGGGCCGCGGCCTAGCGTCGGGGCCATGGAAGAACGTATGGACACCGTGTACCCGCACCTCGTCGAAGCCGCCGCCGAAGCGGCCCGCGTCGCCGCCGGCGTCGGACCCGGGGGGCTCGACGCGCCGTCCGGCTGCGGGGAGTGGACGGTGCGGACCCTGGTCAGCCACTGGGTGGCGTACAGCTCCCACGGGCTGGAGCACCGCGCCCGCCGGCTCCAACTCCCCGCGGCGCTGACCGAGCGGGACGTCACCGCCGAGGCGGACTGGGCCGCCCGGTACGCGGCCGGCCTCGACCGGGCCGTCGCCGCCTGGGCCGCGCCGGACGCCTGGGAAGGAACCATCGACCTCGGGCACGCGGCGCAGCCCGCGCCCGAGGTCGCCGCCCTCCTGTGGACCGAACTCGTCCTGCACGGCTGGGACGTGGCCCGCGCCACCGGCCAGGAGTTCCATGTCACGGACGGCGCCGCGGCGCTGCTGCTCCACGTCGTGGCGGAGAACGCCGAGCTGTACCGGCAGTACGAGGGGTTCGCCGCCCCCGTCGAGGTGGCGCCCGGCGCGCCGGTGTACGAGCGGGCACTCGCCCTGAGCGGACGGGACCCGCACCGCACACCCCGGTGAACCGGCCCCGGATTCAGGCGGCGCGGGGCTCCCCCCGCCAGGCATCCCGCCGCGCCCGGCGCACGGCGGGGCCGACCCCGAGCCCGGCCGCGACGAACAGCACCCCGAGCACGGCCCAGCCCGCCGCCCCGTGGTCGATGGCCGTCGCGGTCACCAGGGCCGGCGCGGCCATCGTCGCCGCCGCCTGACCGGAGTGGAACACGCCCTGGTAGACGCCCTGCGCGCCGGCATCGGCCAGCCCGTACCCGACGGTCCAGCCGCCCGCTGCCGACAGCACCTCGGCCGACACCTGCACCACCGCGCCCACCAGCAGGACCACGAGCCCCCACAGCGGTGACAGCCCCGCCGTGCACGCGAACACCGCGCACGCCAGTGCGAGCAGCAGCCCCGAGTGGCGCATCGCCCGTACCGCGCCCGGCAGATCCTCCACCCCACGCGTGGCCCGCACCTGGAGCAGGGCCACCAGCGCGCAGTTGAGGATCATGATCACCGCTGCCGACCAGCGCGGCGCCTGCGTGTGCTGCACGATCCACAGCGGCAGGCCGACGTCCAACAGGCCGTACTGCAGGGCCAGTACGGCATTGAGGCAGGTCACCGCCAGATACGGCAGATCGCGCACCGCCCGCAGCCGGTTCCCGTGCGGCGCGTCGGCGACGGGCCGGGCCGTCGCGCCGTCCGGCAGCCGGTGCACGAGCATGCCGGACACGGCGAACGCGACCGCGTCGGCGAGGATCAACGCCGTGTACCCGGCCCGGCTGTCCACCTGGAGCGCCAGCGCGCCGAACGCGCCGCCCAGCCCCATCCCCACGTTGGTCACCATCCGCAGATGCGCCCGGCCCTCCACCCGCGTCCCCGCCGGCAGCACATCGGCGTACAGCGCGTTGCGCACGCCCATGCTCGCCTGGCTCAGCGCGGCGTAACCGATCGCCGTCGCCAGGAACGCGGCGTACGAACCGACGACCGTGTACGCCGCCAGTACCACCCCGCACGCGACCCACAGCCCGGTCAGCACCGGCCGGCGCCCCCACCGGTCCGAGGCCCGGCCCGCGGGCACCCCCGCCGCGATGCCGAAGAGGCCCGCGACGGTCAGGCCCACCCCCACCGGCGTCGCGCCGAGCCCGACGACCCGGGTGAAGTACAGGACGCTGACCGGGAAGAACAGGCCGCGCCCGAACGCGTTGAGGAGCGTGAGCAGCGACAGCCGCAGCAGCAGCGGACCGGCGGGCAGCAGTCCGGCGAACCGGGTGGCGGCCGGGGCGGCGGTGGAGTGTGTCCGGGGCGGCGAAGTGGTCATACCCACAGGGAACCGGGGTGACGGACCGCTGCGACAATCCTTTAGCGTACGGCTGAACAGTGAGGGGGCCGGGGTGATCGAGTTCCGGTTCGTCGTCGGCGATCTGGCCCGGACGTCGTTCGCCTACTCGCCTCTCCAGGAAGCCGTGTACTCGCTGCGCTGCTGGCGCGATCCGGCCCGCTACCCGCACCAGCGGCCCTGGCTGCGCCGCCTCGGCCCGGCCTTCCGGCGCCAGGACACCGAACTGCTCACCGCGCTCATCGCGCCGCGGCAGTGGATCCCGGACTTCCTCACCCCGCGTCCGGACCGGCCGCGCCCCGGCTTCGCCCAGCAGCTCACCGCGCTCGGCCGGACCCCGCCGCGGGAGCTGGCCCCCGCGTTCGCCGCCGCGTACGGCGCGGCTCCGCTGCCGGACCTGGTCCGCCAGGGTCTCGCCGACCCGGCCGCCTTCCTCGCCCGCATCGTCGGCGCCCTGGACGCCTACTGGTCCGCGTGCCTGGCCCCGGACTGGTGGCCGCGGGTGCACGCCGTCCTGGAGGCCGACCTCGCCCACCGCGGCAAGGTTCTGGCCGAGGAGGGCGCGGGCGGCCTCTTCACGAGCCTCGACCCGCGGCTGAGCTGGAGCGGTGACGTCCTCACCCTGGTCAAGAAGTTCGACCGGCACCCGTGGCCCGAGGCCGACATCCGCATCGGCGGCCGGGGGCTCGTCCTCGTCCCCACGCTCTTCGCCCTGGGCGCCCACACCATGATCGACCCCGGCCTGCCCCCGCTCCTGTCCTACCCCGCGCGCGGCCGGGCCACGATCTCCGAGACCCCGCCCCCGGTCTCCGACGAGGCCCTGGCCCGCCTGCTCGGCCCGGCCCGCGCCCGCATCCTGCACCTCCTGGCGGACCCCGCCTCCACCACGGAACTCGCCCACCGACTCGCGGTCACCCCCGGCGCGGTCAGCCAGCACCTCGCGATCCTCTACGACGCGGGGCTGCTGCTGCGCACCCGGAGCGGACGCAGTGTGCGCTACCGGCGCAGCGAGCTGGGGGAGCGGTTGTGCGGCTGAACCAGGCGGTCCCTCAGGCGCTCGCCGTCGCCAACTCCCGTACCAGCGCCTCCTGATAGCGCCGCAACAGCACCCGCGCCACCTCGGGCGCGGGGCCGAGCACGGCGGAGAGGACGTCCGCGCCGGCCGCGCCCCGTGCGATGCGGTCGGGGAGGCGGCCGGGGGCCAGGACGTAGGGGGCGACCGCGACGCGGGCGCAGCCCAGTGCGCGCAGCTCCCGGACGGCGTCCTCGGTGCGGGGCAGGCGAGCGGAGGCGAACGCAGGCCGCACGGCGCACCAACCGGTGTGCCGCCACTCCCGCGCGATATCAGCGATCACTGCGATCGCCTCCGGGTCGGAGGAGCCCGCCGAGGCCAGCACGACCCCGGTCGTGGGCTTGTCGGCCGGGGTCAGCCCGGCCTCGTACAGGCGCCGGTCGAGCGCCGTCAGCAGCAACGGCGACGGGCCGAGGACGCCGGCCTGACGGATGCGCAGCGAGGGCGGGGCCGCGCGCAGCACCGACGGGATGTCGGACTTCGCGTGGAACGCCCGGGTCAGCAGGAGGGGCAGGGCGACGACATCGCGGACGCCCTCCGCCGCCAGGGACTCCAGCACCCCTGGTACAGAGGGGACGCTGAAGTCCAGGAAGGCCGTCTCCACCCGCACGCCCGGCCGCTGTGCCCGCGCCTCGCGCACGAGGGCGTGCACCGTCGCGGCGTGCCGCGGATCGCGGCTGCCGTGGGCGATGACCAGCAGGACGGGGGGCGTGTGCATGGGACGGCTCAGTTCTTGACGAGGAGGCCGCGGCCGCGCAGGACGCGCCGCTCCAGCGGGCTGAAGACCAGCAGGTCGATGACGATGCCGACGATCAGGATGAGCAGGATCGCCAGGAACACCAGGGGCATGGACGAGGCGTTGCGGCCGTTCTCCAGGAGCTGGCCGAGGCCGACGCCCAGGTCCGGCGAGGACGCGATGATCTCCGCCGCCATCAGGGATCGCCAGGAGAACGCCCAGCCCTGCTTGAGCCCGGCCAGATACCCGGGCAGCGCCGCGGGCAGGACCACGTGCCACAGGCCCCGGACCCCGGTCGCCCCCAGAGTGCGGCCCGCGCGCAGGAACAGCGGCGGCACCTGGTCGACGCCGGAGACCAGACCGTTGGCGATCGAGGGGACCGCGCCGAGCAGGATGACCGCGTACATCATCGAGTTGTTCAGGCCCAGCCACAGCACGGCCGGCGGGACCCAGGCCACCGAGGGCAGCGACTGGAGGCCGGAGAGGATCGGGCCGATCGCCGCGCGCACGAACTTCACCCGCGCCACGAGCAGGCCCAGCGGTGTGCCGATGACCAGCGCGAAGAGGAAGCCGAGCAGGCCGCGCGAGACGCTCGTCCAGATGTAGCCGAGCAGCTCGCCCTGGAGCCAGGCCGTGCGCACCTCGTCCCAGACCGCCGACGGCGCGGGCAGCTTCGCCGGGTCGTCGACGACCTTGAAGGAGACCAGCGCCTGCCAGAGCACGAGCACCACGAGGACCGCCGTCAGCGGCGGCAGGATCTTCTCGCGGAACGTCCGGCGGAACGGGACCCGGCCGGTGTCGACCCGCTCCAGCGCGTCGAGCCCGGCCTCCAGGCCCGCCAGGTCGTCCTTGGCGACCGCCGGCCGGCCGCCGGGCCCGGCCGCCTCGACCGTGGCCGTCGGTTCAGTCCTTGCCATGGCGGCGGATCTCCCCACGCAGTTGTTCGGTGATCTCGACGGAGAGCTCGGCCACCTCGGCGTCCTCGATGCGGCGCGGCTGCGGGATGTCCACCGTCCACTCATGGGCGATGCGGCCGGGCCGTGAGGACAGGAGCACCACCCGCTCGGCGAGCCGCACCGCCTCGCGCACGTTGTGCGTGACGAACAGGACGGAGACGTTCGTCTCGCGCCAGATGCGGGTCAGCTCGTCGTGGAGCACGTCGCGGGTGATCGCGTCGAGCGCCGCGAACGGCTCGTCCATCAGCAGCAGCCCGGCGTCCTGGGCGAGGGCCCGCGCGAGCGCCACCCGCTGGCGCATGCCACCGGACAGCTCGTGCACGCGCTTGCCGTACGCGCCGTGCAGCCGGACCAGGTCGAGCAGCTCCTCGGCGCGGGTGCGCCGCTCGGCCTTGGCCACGCCCCGCAGTTTCAGGGCCAGTTCGATGTTCTTGCCCGCGGTCAGCCACGGGAACAGGGCGTGCTCCTGGAACATCAGGGCGGGGCGCCCGTCCGTCGCGATGGTGCCCGCCGACGGCCGGTCGAGCCCGGCCACCAGATTGAGCAGGGTCGACTTGCCGCAGCCGGAGGCCCCCAGGAGGGTGACGAACTCGCCCGGCGCGACATCGAGCGTGATGTCGTCCAGGACGAGCTGGGGGCCGGCCGGTGTGGCGAAGGACTTCGAGACGTGCTCGATGCGGGCCGTCCGGCCGCCCGTCACGGCGGCGGAGTCACCCGCCTTGGCGAGAGTCGTCGCCATGGTCGTCACCTCCTGGGATGCTGTGGACTCGGCTTCGGTGCGGGTTACTTGACGCCGAGACCGGCGTCGTCGACCTTGCTGCCGCCGGTGGCGGCGAGCACCTTGTTGAGCGGCTTCAGGTCGTAGATGCCGGCCAGGTCGGGCTTCTGCAGCAGCCCCGCCTTCACCGCGTGGTCCGCCTCGGAGTTCAGGGTCGAGGCCAGCGGGTCGTCGGTGAAGTCGATGGACTTCCACGCCGGGTCGAGCACGTTCGCCGGCAGCGGCTTGCCGGAGTCCTGCTCCAGCTGCTTGTTGGCGGCGGCCTTCGCCTCGTCCGGGTGGGCCTTGATCCACGCGTTGGTCTTCACCGAGCCGCGCAGCACGGCCTCGACGACGTCCGGGTGCTCCTTGAGGAACGACTGCTTCACGATGATGTTCGTGATCACGAACTTCTTGCCGGGCCACAGGTCGGCCTCGTCGAGCAGCACCTTGCCGCCCTCGGCGACCAGCTTGGACGCGGTGGGCTCGGGCACCCACGCGCCGTCCACGGAGCCCGACTTGTAGGCGTCGGGGGTGATCTTGTTGTCCGTGCGGACCACGGACACGTCGCCCTTGCCGGAGGCGGCGTCGACCTTCCAGCCCCGCTCCGCGATCCAGTTCAGGAACGCGACGTCCTGGGTGTTGCCGAGCTGGGGGGTGGCGATCTTCTTGCCCTTGACGTCGTCCAGGGACTTGATCTTCTTCGGGTCGACGACGAGCTTCACGCCGCCGGAGGCCGAACCGCCGATGATCCGCAGCGACTTGCTCTGCGACTTGGTGTAGCCGTTGATGGCGGGGGAGGGGCCGATCCAGCCGATGTCGATGGAGCCGCCGTTGAGCGCCTCGATCTCGGACGGTCCCGCGTTGAAGACCTGGTACTTGGCCTGGGTGCCCTTGAGCTCCTGCTGGAAGAAGCCCTTCTGGTTGCCGACGAGGGCGGTGCCGTGGGTGAGGTTCCCGAAGTAACCGATGCGGACGGTGTCCGCGGAGAGGGCCTTGCCCTTGGCGGAGACGTGCTCCTGGGAGCTGTCGTCACTGTCGGAGCCGTAGCCGCAGGCCGTCGCGGCGAGCGCGAGGAGCGGCAGCGCGGCGACGGCGGCGAGGCCGCGGCGGGCGAGGGTGGAGCGGTTGGCAGGCACGGGAGGCTTTCCTCTCGTCGGCCCGGCGGTCACGCGGTCAGGGCGTGGCCGGGAGGTCGGCAGGTCTCCGTCTTCGACGGACGGTGCGGGGGGTGCGGGCGCGCAGGCAGTGCGCGGACGTCAGCACGCACATCGCCCGACCCCGCCCTGCCCGCTGCCGAGGGCGCCGCTGCCGACGCGGCCGCCCTCCTTCGCGAACGTCCCGTAGTAGTCGATGAAGTTCATGTCAGAAGTCCCAGCCTGCGTCTTCCCCGGCGGCCTCGACGGCCGCGGTGACCGGCGTCTCGGCGGCGGCGAACGCCTCGCCGGCCATCCCCGCCGCGAGCGTCGTCCCGTCCGCCGGGTCGATCAGCAGGAAGGAGCCGGTGCGCCGGGAGTCCGCGTAGCGGTCGAGCGCGAGCGGCTCGGCGGTGCGGACCTTGACGCGGCCGATGTCGTTGGCGACGAGCTGCCCCGGCTCGGCGTGCTGGGAGAGGTCGTCGAGCGTGAGCCGCGACGGGATCTCCTTGACGATCGCCTTGACGGTGCGGGTGGTGTGCTTGAGCAGCACCCGCTGGCCGACCGCGAGGGGGGCGTCGGCGACGTGGCAGACGGTCGCCTCGATGTCCTGCGACGTGGCCGGCGCGTCACCGCTCGGCACGATCAGGTCGCCGCGCGAGACGTCGATGTCGTCCTCCAGGAGGAGGGTGACGGACTGCGGCGTCCACGCCACGTCGACGGCCCGGCCCAGCAGGTCGATCCCGGCGACCTTCGAGGTGCGCCCGGACGGCAGCACGGTGACGGGCTCGCCGACGCGGAAGGTGCCCGCGGCGATCTGGCCCGCGTACCCCCGGTAGTCGGGGTGCTCCGCGGTCTGCGGCCGGATCACGTACTGCACGGGCAGGCGGGCGTGGCAGCCGGTGAGGTCGTGGCTGACCGGCACCGTCTCCAGGTGCTCCAGGACGGTCGGGCCGCCGTACCAGTCCATGTTCGCGGACGGCTCCACGACGTTGTCGCCGGCGAGCGCCGAGATCGGGATGGCGGTGATCTCGGGGACGCCGAGGTGGCCCGCGTACGCGGTGAACTCCTCGGCGATCGCCGCGAAGGCGCTCTCCTGGTAGTCGACGAGGTCCATCTTGTTGACGGCGAGGACGACGTGCGGCACGCGCAGCAGGGCGGCGACGGCCGCGTGCCGGCGGGTCTGCTCGATGACGCCGTTGCGGGCGTCGACGAGGACCACGGCGAGGTCGGCGGTGGAGGCGCCGGTGACCATGTTCCGGGTGTACTGCACGTGGCCGGGGGTGTCGGCGAGGATGAAGCGGCGGCGCGGGGTGGCGAAGTA
>NZ_JBEXOS010000048.1:0-62784 GCF_040611655.1 Streptomyces sp. NPDC006552 | reverse complement strand
GCCGTCTTCCTCGTCCAGGACGGGGTGGCGCCCGCGGCCGACGTCGACCGGATCTTCAAGACCTGTTTCGACCACCGCCGCCACCGTCCTCACGGGGGCGGGGCGCCGGGGTGTCAGCGGCCGGGGCCGGGGCTCAGCCGATCTCGGCACCGAAGGTGGAGAGCGCTTCCGGTACCGGCTGGAAGAACGTCTCGCCGCCCGACGTGCAGTCGCCGCTGCCGCCCGAGGTGAGGCCGAGCGCGGTGTCGCCGGCGAAGAGCGAACCGCCGCTGTCACCGGGTTCGGCGCAGACGTCGGTCTGGATGAGGCCGTTGACGATGTCGCCGTTGCCGTAGTTCACGGTGGCGTCCAGGCCGGTCACCGTGCCGTCGTGGACCTGGGTGGTCGAGCCGGAGCGGGTCACCCGCTGGCCGACGGTGGCGTCGCCCGCCTTGGTGATCTGCTGCGCGGAGCCGTTGTAGAGGTTCACCTCGCTGGGGTGCGGCACGTCCGCGGTGTACTTCACGAGACCGAAGTCGTTGTCCGGGAAGCTGGACTGCTCGTTGGTGCCGATCTCCTGGCCGCTGGAGTCGGACCAGGTCGAGATCGCCTCGGTGCAGTGGCCCGCCGTGATGAAGTACGGCTCGCCGCCCTTGACCACGTTGAAGCCGAGGGAGCAGCGGCCGCCGCCCCCGCTGATGGCGTCGCCGCCGGCGACGAAGGGCTTGAACTCCCCCTTGGTGCGCTGGAGTTCGGCCTTGGCGCCGAGACCGTCGACGACCCGGTTCAGCTTCTTCCAGGCCGCGCCCGTGACCGTGCGGTCGGCGGTGACGACGACCTTGTTGGTGGCGGGGTCGGTGGCCCAGGAGGTGCCGGGAATCGTGGCGTCGCTCTTGAGCGTCGTGCGGGCCCTCTTGAGGGCCGCGAGGGAGTTCTGGACGACTCTGGCCCGCGCGCCGGCCGCCTCGACGGCCTGCGCGGCGTCCTGGTTCAGCACGTTCACGACGAGGTGCCTGGCGCGGGCGTCGTAGTAGCTGCCCGCCGTGTCCGCGCCGAGGTCCTCCGTCAGGGCCGAGGCGAGGTTTCCGGCCTTCGCGACGGAGAGGGTCCGGGGGGCCGGGGCGGGCGTCTCGGTGCTGGCGTTCGCAGTCTGGAAGGTGATGCCCGCGGCGGCCAGGGCGGCGATGCCCGCTCCGGCCACGGCGACACGCCGCTTGGGTATGCGTCGGTGCTTCAAGTCACGTCCTCCTGTGGGGGGTTGGTATCAGGCCCGATGTGGGGGTGGGCCTGATCCGTGAGGCTGACGCGCCCACTATCCCGAGCGTGACGCGGGGCACACAAGGTCGACTTCAGGACGCGCGTACGAGTACGCCGAAGCGCTTCGCGCCCCGTGTCCGCCCCTGCCCTGCGCACGTCGGTCCCCATTGCAAACACTCTGCGCACGGACCGGGCGGCGGAGGGTAAGGCCTACTCCTGTCCTGAAATCGCCGTAGCAGCCTCGCGGAGGCCGGGCCGCGCACGGACCCGCGAGCAGCGGGGAGCCCCCGCCCGGATCGACCGGACGGGGGCTCCCCGCTGCTGACTGCGGTTCAGGAACGTACGTGAGGATTCACGGCCGGTCCGTCAGAAGACGTGCACGCCGTACGCGCTGAGCGCCTCGGTGACCGGCTGGAAGAACGTGGTGCCGCCGGAGGAGCAGTTGCCGCTGCCGCCGGAGGTCAGGCCGTAGGCGGTCGAGCCGCCGTAGAGCGGACCGCCGGAGTCACCGGGCTCGGCGCAGACCGTGGTCTGGATGAGGCCGGAGACGACGTCGCCGCCGCCGTAGTTGACGGTGGCGTTCAGGGCGGTGACCCGGCCGCTGTGGATACCGGTGGTGGAGCCGCGCCGGGTGACCGTGGTGCCCACGGCCGGCGTGGCCGCACTCGTGATGTCCTGGCTGCCGACCGTGCCGGAAGGAGTCACCGAACCGGTGTACCGGATGAGGCCGTAGTCATTGCCCGGGAAGCTGGAGCCCGCGGTGGTGCCCAGGACGGTGGAGTGCCCCGAGTTGGTCCACCAGGTGCCCGCGCCGTCGGTGCAGTGCCCGGCCGTCACGGCGTAGTAGGCACCCGCGCTGTTCTGCACGTTGAAGCCGAGCGAGCAGCGCCAGCCGCTCGCGTAGATGGCGTCGCCGCCGGAGATCAGCTTGCGGAAGGTGCCGGCCGTACGCTTGATCTTCAGCGCTCCCGCGGTGGCCCCGGCCTCCTCCTTGATCTTGGCGATCTCGGCCTGCGAGACCGTGGAGTCCACGGTCACGACGACCTGCTTGGTCTTGGCGTCGACGGCCCACGCCGTACCCGCGATGTCGGCGCCGCGCACCGCGTCGCCGGCCCGGGTGAGTGCGGCGGCACTGAACGTCTGGGGAGCGTCGGCGGCTTGGGCCGAGGGTGCGGCGAAAGCGGCCGCGGCGAGGAAGCCGGTACCCGCGGCGATCAGCCGGGTCCGTCTTGCTGTGCCACTGCGAGGGGTGGTGCGCTTGATCCTCACTGCTCGTTCCTCCCGAGGGGAAGTCGGGGGCCCGCGTGGGGTCGGGGCCCGTGAGGCGCAGCCAGGGGGCGGGTGCCCGGATTCCGAACACGCCGTGCTCCTGACAAGCGCTGTCCGGAGTATTCGGTGCGGCAACTGCTCGGCACAAGGGCGCCTTTCAGACTTCCGCCCCCGCTCCGCTTCCACACCGGCGCACCCCGGCGGCTCCGCCCGTACCGCGGATACGCCGCCGGGGTCCGGCTCCTCCGTCGGACGGACCTGGCACTTGTCAGGTTCCGTTCAGGTTCCGGTCGGCCTCCGCCGCCCAAGCGTCGGCCTCCCCGCCGGGATGGCCGGAAGTCGGCGCTCCGAGTGGCGTCGCTCACACCGGGGCCCGCTCCGGGCGCGGTCGCGGCGTGCGCAGCCCGAGGTGCGAGCGGAGCGTGGTGCCCTCGTACGCCGTGCGGTAGACGCCTCGTTCCTGGAGCAGCGGGACGACCCGGTCGACGAACGCGTCCAGTCCGCCGGGCGTCTGCTGGGGGACGAGGACGAACCCGTCGGCCGCGCCGCCCTGCACGAGCGCGTCGAGTTCGGCGGCGACCGCGTCGGGTGTCCCGACGAACGACCGGCGGCTGCTCGCCTCGACGACGGTCTGGCGGATGGAGAGCCCCTTGGCCTCGGAAAGGGCGCGCCACCGCGCGGCGAGGGCGAGCACGTCACCGCGGTGGGTACACCTCGCGGAGCGACCGGAGCCGGCCACCGGGTCGATGCCGGGCAGCGGGCCGTCCGGGTCGTAGGCGGACAGGTCGGTGCCCCGGACCTGCTCAAGCGCGAGCAGGGCGTCCTGCGGGGAGAGCTGCCGGCGCCGGATCTCGGCCGCCTTCTCCTGCGCCTCGGCGGCGGTGTCCCCGAGCACGACCGTCACGCCCGGCATGATCTTGAGGTCGTCGGCCGTGCGCCCGTACGCGGCGAGCCGCGCCTTCACGTCGGCGGAGAAGATCCGCCCCGCCTCCAGGGTGCCGTGCCGGGTGAGGACGACGTCGGCGGCGCACGCGGCGAACTCCCGGTCCTCGTCGGAGTCGCCCGCCTGGATGACGACGGGGTGGCCCTGCGGCGGGCGCGGCAGGGTGAACCGTCCGGCGACGGTGAAGTGCCGCCCCGCGTGCCGGACCGGGCGCTCGGTGCCCGCGTCCCACAACTCCCGTGCCACCGAGACGAATTCGGCGGCCCGGGTGGAGCGGTCCGCGCGGTCGAGGTAGCCGCCGCGGCGGAAGTTCTCGCCGGTGAAGGCGTCGGAGGAGGTCACCACGTTCCAGGCGGCGCGGCCCTCGCTGAGGTGGTCGAGGGAGGCGAGGCGGCGGGCGGTCTCGTACGGTTCGTTGACGGTGGTGTCGACGGTGGCGGCGAGGCCCAGCCGGTCGGTGACGGCGGCGAGCGCGTCCAGGACGGTGAGGGACTCGGGCCGGCCGGCCACGTCCAAGTCATGGATGCGCCCCTGGTGTTCGCGCGGCCGCGGCCCCTCCGCGAGGAAGAAGAAGTCGAACAGGCCGCGTTCGGCGGTGCGGGCGAGGTGCTCGAAGGAGGCGAAGTCGATCTGGGACCCCGGCCGGGGGCCGGCCCAGGCCGTCGTGCTGTCGACGCCGGGGAAGTGCGCGGCGAGGTGGACGGGCCGGCGCCCGCGGTGTGCCGCGGTCATGACGGGTCCCCCGCGAGCGCCGCGAACCGGTTGGCGGGCCGGGCGAGCCCCAGGTGTTCCCGGAGCGTGCTGCCCGGGTAGAACGTGCGGAACAGGGCGCGGTGCTGGAGCAGCGGCACGGTCGCGTTGACGAGGCGTTCCAGGTCCCGGCGTGGATCGAGCGGTGTCAGGTGGAAGCCGTCGGCGGCGCCCGCGCGGTGCCACTCGGTGATGATCTCGGCGAGGCCGACGGGCCCGCCCCGGTACAGCGGGCCGTCCTGCGTGGGCAGCGGGCCGCCGCCGTGGCCGGGCCGCGCGGCGCACTCGCCGCCGCCCAGGTCGATCCGCAGCGCGGCGAGCACGCGCAGGGCGTCGGGATCCCGTCCGTGCTCGGCGGCGCGGCGGCGCAACCCGTCGCGCGTCGCGGCGAGCCGGGCGGGATCGGGGCCGGCGACGAGGGCCACGTCGGCGTGCCGGGCGGCGGCCTCGTAGGCGTACGGCCGGGTGGCGTCGATGACGACGACGGGGTGGCCCTGCGGCGGGCGCGGCACGGTGGACGGGCCGCGCACGGCGAACGTCCGCCCCTCGAAGTCGACGTGGTGCAGCTTGGCGCGGTCGACGGACCGGCCGGTGGCGGCGGACCTGATCGCGGCGTCGTCCTCCCAGCTGTCCCAGAGCCTGCGCGCCACGTCGACGACCTCACCGGCCTCGTGCCACAGGTCGGCGAGGGCGGCGGCGTCCCGGCGCCCGAAGAGACGGGCCTCGTCGTCGCCGGCGGAGACGTCGGCCCGCCAGCCGGCCCGGCCGCGGCTCACCCAGTCGAGCGTGGCGACGGCGGCCTGTACGCGGAAGGGCTCGGTGTGGGTGGTGGTGAGGGTCGGCACGAGCCCGACGCGGGAGGTGCGCGGGGCGAGCCGGGCGAGGACGGCGAGGCTCTCCGGGCCCGCGGCGGCGAAGGCGTCGTGGAGCGTGACGAAGTCCAGGGCCCCGTGCTCGGCGAGCCGGGCGAGCTGGAGGTAGGACCCGGCGTCATAGGCGCCGGGCAGGTCGACGGCCGCGGCGAGGTGGAGCATGCCTCGGCCCGGTTGGCTGGTCATGGCGGGTGAACCTTTCGGCGCGCGGGGGCGGGGTGCGGGGGCTACGGCTTCGGCAGGCCCGCGGGGTTGATCTCGGACTTCCGCACGGCCTCGCTCGACAGGCCCCAGCGCTTCAGCACCCGCCCGTAGGAGCCGTCCGCGATGACGTGGTCCAGCGCGGCCGCGTAGGCGTCGACGAGCCCGCTGCCCTTCTTCGTGGTGGCGGCGATCTTGCCCTGGACGAGGCTGCCGCCGCCCGAGAGGGTCCCGATGATCCGCGACTGCCCGGCGGACGCCACGTGGTAGGCGGCGGAGGGGTTCGGGCCCAGGTAGGCGTCGATGCGGCCGGACTGGAGGGCGAGGTAGTAGTCCGTGTCCTTCTGGAAGTACTTGATGGTGACGGGCGCGCGGCCCGCCTTCTCGTTCTGCTTGCTCCAGTCGACGAGGATCTTCTCCTGGTTGGTGCCGGAGGAGACCGCGATCGTCCTGCCCGCGACATCGGCGGGCTCCTCGACCCGCCACGTCGTGCCCTTCTTCGCCTCGAAGGCGAGGTTGTCGAGGCGGTAGGTCGCGAAGTCGTACTTCTCCTTGCGCTCCTCCGTCACCGTCACGTTCGAGAAGACCGCGTCGAACTTCCCACTGTCGAGCCCGACGAAGAGGTTCTCCCAACTCACCTGTTCCTGCCGCGGCTTGAGACCCAGCGTGTCGGCGACGAGGGTGGCGATGTCGAGTTCGGAGCCGATCCTGGTCCGGTCGTCGGTGGCGAAGAAGCCGAGCGGCGGCGAGGCGTCGGCGCTGCCGCCGAGCCGCAGGGTGCCGCGTTCGCGGACCGCCTTCGGCACCAGGGCCGCGATCTTCGCCACCTTCTTGCCGCGGATGCGGTGCTGGTCGGGGCCGATGTTGATGCCGCCGACCTTCTTCGTGCCGGCGCCGGTGTCGGCGGCGTCGCTGTCACCTCCGCAGGCGGCGAGCAGCGGAGCGGCGGCGAGCGCGGCGAGGGAGGCGGCGAGGGTGCGACGGGACAGCATGGAGGTTCTCCTCGGGGAAGGGGGCATGCGGGGACGGTTGTTCAGGGGGCGGGTCTCAGAGGACCTTCGACAGGAACGCCTTGGTGCGCTCCTCGCGCGGCGCGTCCAGTACGTCGCCGGGGGCGCCCCGCTCGACGATGCGGCCCTCGTCCATGAAGACGACGGTGTCGGCGACCTCGCGCGCGAAGCCGATCTCGTGCGTGACGACGATCATCGTGGTGCCCTGGCCGGCCAGGTCCTTGATGACGTCGAGGACCTCACCGACCAGTTCCGGGTCGAGCGCGGAGGTCGGCTCGTCGAAGAGGAGCAGCTTCGGCTCCAGGGCGAGGGCGCGGGCGATGGCGACGCGCTGCTGCTGGCCGCCGGAGAGCCGACGGGGGTAGGCGTCGGCCTTGTCGGCGAGCCCGACCCGCGCCAGGAGCCGGCGGCCGCTCTCGGCCGCCTCGGCGCGGGGGCGGCGCAGCGCGGCGACGGGCGCCTCGATGACGTTCTCCAGGACCGTCAGGTGCGGGAAGAGGTTGAAGTTCTGGAAGACGAAGCCGATGTGGGTGCGCTGCTTGAGGACCTCGCGTTCGCGCAGCTCGTACAGCTTGTCGCCGGAGCGGCGGTAGCCGACGAGGGCGCCGTCGACGCTGATCCAGCCGCTGTCGACCTTCTCCAGGTGGTTGATGGTGCGCAGCAGCGTCGACTTGCCGGAGCCGGAGGGGCCGAGGACGACGGTGACCTCGCCGGCCCGCACCTCCAGGTCGATGCCGCGCAGCACCTGAAGCGCGCCGAAGCTCTTGTGGACGGCCCTGATGTCGACCATGGCGGGGGCGGGGGCGCTCATCGGGTGGTGCCTTTCGCGAAGTGGCGCTCCACGTAGTACTGGAGTACGGAGAGCGCGCTGGTCAGCAGGACGTACCAGGCGGTGGCGACCATGAGGAGGGGCACCACGCGGCCGTTGCGGCCGTAGATGACCTGCACCTGGTAGAAGAGTTCGCCGATCGCCATCACGGAGACGATCGAGGTTCCTTTGAAGAGGGAGATGACCTCGTTGGCGGCGTTGGGCAGGATCGAGCGCATCGCCTGCGGCAGCACGATCCGGCGGATCTGCCGCAGCCGCGGGATGCCGAGCGCCGCCGCGGCCTCCAGCTGGCCGCTCTCGACGGCGAGTACGCCGCCGCGCACGATCTCCGCGGCGTACGCGGCCTGGTGCAGGGCGAGCCCGAGGACGGCGGCGCTCATCGCGCCGACCAGCCGCATGGTGTCGAAGGAGAGGAACCCGGGCCCGAAGGGGATGCCGAACCGCAGCTCCTTGTAGAGGTAGGCCAGGTTGAACCAGAACAGCAGCTGCACGATGAGCGGGATCGAGCGGAACGCCCAGATGTAGCCGAACGCCACCGTCTTCAGGAACCGGCTGCGTGACAGCCGCATGAAGGCGAGCACGATGCCGAGGGCGAAGCCGAGCACCGTGCCGTAGAAGGTGAGCTGGAGGGTGGTCCAGACCGCCTTGAGGACGACCTCCGCGGTGAAGAACTCCGCGAACACCGCCCACTCCCAGCCCGCGTTGGTGACGAGCCCGTGGACGAACTGGGCGAGCAGCACGGCGGTCACGGCGACGGCCGCCCAGC
Source organism: Streptomyces sp. NPDC006552 (assembly GCF_040611655.1). Lineage (NCBI taxonomy): Bacteria > Bacillati > Actinomycetota > Actinomycetes > Kitasatosporales > Streptomycetaceae > Streptomyces > Streptomyces sp. NPDC006552. Next base: position 54,908 of record NZ_JBEXOS010000048.1, on the reverse strand, counting down.
GCCACGGGTGGCGGACGGGGACGACCTTCAGCCGCGCGTGGTCCGTCTCGGGCCCGGCGGTGGCGGCTCTGTCGCTCTTCTCCAGGGGTGGGTCACTGGTCAGGGGCATGGGGTACCTCACGAGGTCGGGACGGGCGAAGGGGTGCGCGGGCGCCGTCAGGCGGCGGTGGCGCTACAGGAGAGGTCGCGCAGGAACGCGAGGACCGCGCGCGCGGTGGCGTCGTTCTGCCGGAACGCCGGGCTGTTCGTCCGGGGCCGGGTGAAGGCTCCGGCGCCGCGCGCGTTCGTCTGCGGGCCGAGCGCGAAGCGGCGCGGGTGGGCGCTGCCGTCGCGGTACAGGACGCGGCCGTCGGCCGGGTCGACGGCGAGCAGCCCGGCGGGGGTCGACGCGGCCCCCTCCTCGTACAGCTCGCGCAGCAGCCGGTCGCGGGTGCGGGCGAGGGTGGGGTGCGGCAGCCGGGCCTCGACGAGGGCGCGGGCCTGCACCACGTGGCCGGGCACGGTGGCGCCGGTGGCGCGGAAGACGCCGTCCTCGGCGGTGACCCGCATGCCGGCGCCGAGAAACCGCACGACACCGGCGCGGGAGAGCGCGAGCAGTTGGCGCACCCGCGGTCCGGGCGGCCCGGAGGCCAGGAAGCTGAAGAAGCCGTGCCACCAGGTGCCGATGTCGCCGAGCCGCACGAGCTGCCCGTACACGGAGAGCAGGCCGAGGAAGACGGCCAGGTCGGGGCTGTGCGCCGGGTCGTGGCGGCGGTCGAACCCCGCGGTGATACGGCCGCGCAGCCCTTCCTGGAACTCCTCGTACGAGGCGTACCGGACGCCGTCGAGGGGGTGGTCGAGGGCGGCGAGGTCGAGCCGGTCGGCGGGATCGGGCACCGCGGACGCGACGAGGGCCCGCAGCTCGGCGCCGAGCGGGGTGGCGGCGGCGTACTTCTCCTCGAAGTCGGTCCAGGCCATGGTGGTGCGCTCGGGGTGCGCGGTGAACAGGCGGTGGTAGTGGGCGTACCCGAGTTCCTTGTCGACGAGCGGCCAGACGTCGGCCTCAAAGGTGAATCCGCCTTCTCTGGAGAGGAGTTCGTCGATCTGGGCGGGTCCGAGGAAGCGCGGCAGCGGTGGCCGCTCCCCCGCCGCCGCGTCCCAGTCGTAGCCGATCTTCGCGTGGTAGGGCACGCCGCGCCGCGATCCGACGTGCAGCACGGGCTCGCGGCCGGAGGGGAGGTAGCGGTCCCCCTCGTAGCGGCCGCCGCGCCCTTCGGTGAGCAGCACCATCAGGTCGACGAAGGCGAGGCCGAAGCCGCGGACGAGGACGTCCTGCCCGGGCGCGAGCGCGCTCAGGTCGGAGTCGGCGGTGAAGTCGGGCGGCAGGTGGACCAGGCCGTGCCGCTCGGCGTACGCGCTCAACCGGCGCTGCTCGTCGTCGGGTTCGGCGTCGAGATGGCCCTGGGTGAGGACGACGGCGTCGGCGAGCAGCGGCCGCGGGCGGTCCTCCAGCCAGACCTGCTGGCGTCCGTGGCGCGGTCCGCCGACGCGCAGGGCGCGGGTGGCGTGGTGGTGGACGGTGACGCCGTCGGGCAGTTCGGCGACGGCCCGCTCGAACACCCAGCGCAGGTAGCCGCCCTGGCTGCGCCGGTCGGCGAAGACGCGTCCGTCGATCCCGGCCCATTCGTGCAGGGCGGGCCCGGGCCGCACCGGCCCGTCGATCCGCACGGTGTCGTCGGTGAACATGGTGACGTCCTGGGCCTGCGAGTTCATCCACAGCAGCGGTGACTGCTCGCGCCGCCAGATGCGTCCGCCGCCCGGCGGGTAGGGGTCGACGAGGTGCACGTCGAGCGCCAACCCGCCCGCTGTCTCCCGCGCGTTGACCGCGAGGCGTTCGAGGACGCCGGTCCCCCGCGGCCCCGCGCCCACGATCACCAGGGACCGCCGGCCCGGCCCGGCCGCGCTCATCGCACGGTCCCGCGGGCGTAGTGCCGCTCGATGGCGTACTGGCCGGCGCCGAGCAGCGAGGTGACCACGATGTACCAGAGGGTGGCGACGAGCAGCAGCGGGATGACCTGGTACGTGCGGTGGTAGACGAGCTGCACCGAGTACAGCAGGTCCTGGACGGCGATGACGCTGACGATGGAGGTGCCCTTGAGGGTGCCGATCAGCATGTTCCCGGCCGGCGGCACGATGGAGCGCATGGCCTGCGGGAGCACGATGCGCCGCCACCGCCGCCACCGGCCGAGCCCGAGCGCCTGGGCGGCCTCGATCTGCCCGCGCTCGACGGAGAGGATGCCGCCGCGCACGACCTCGGCGGCGTACGCGGCCTCGTGCAGGGTCAGCCCGATGAGGGCGACGGTGACGGGCCCGAACAGATCGACCGTCCGCACCCCGAGGATCTTCGGGTACAGGGCGCCGATGTTGAACCAGAACAGCAGCTGCACCAGGACGGGCATCGACCGGAACAGCCAGACGTACCCCCAACTCACCGCGCGCAGCACGGGGTTGGCGGAGAGCCGCAGGACGGCGAGGAGCGTGCCGAAGGCGAAGCCGAGCGCCATGACGAGCGCGGTCAGCCAGAGCGTGAGCCCGAGTCCGCGCAGGACCGCGGCCGTGGTGAAGTACTCCCCGACGACGCCCCATTGGAAGGCGTCGTTGCGCACGACCGAGGTGAGCGCGAGGGCGAGCAGGGCGAGGACGACGGTGGCGGCGGCCCACTGGCCGGCCCGGCGCCGCGGGACGACGCGCGGCACGGCGGCCGGGTCCGGCGGCGCCGAGGGCGGGATTTCGGTGAGGGTCTGTGCGGACATGAGAAGGCTCCGTGGGGCTGGACATCCAGCACGGTCCTTGCCTTCACACCTGCGGGGTCGCACGCCGGGTGATGCGCGTACGGAACGCGGCACCGGAGCCCCTCAGCAGCGGTACCGCACCCGAGAGTACGGGGCGGATCGCCTGCGCTGTCAAGGGTGTCCAGACTGTGAGCCGTACGTCTCAGGTGAGTTGACGCCCAAACGGATGCCTGTTCCACTTGTGCGCATGCATCCACAGCAGTGGCTGGTCACGCGCTCCCACATCGACTTCGGTCGCGTGTGGTCCGCGTCCTGTTGATGCCCTTCTGACGCCTTCTGCGCGCGTCGCTCTCTCTTCTCCTCCCGGTGCCTCAGCGCACCCCCGCGTCGCTTCCACTCCCACCTCTTCGCGACCGCTCTTTCACGCGTCCCGGTACGCGCCGCCGCGCCGATCCGCCCGCGCCTGCACCCTGCCGCACCCTCCCCTCGTCCCGCCCCGCTCCACCCCGCGCGCCAGCCACCTCGAAGGGCAGTACCTCATCCCATGCGCACCGCTTCCCTGATCTCGGCGTTCGCGTTGATCACCGGCGCCGCACTCGGCCTGACCGCCTGCGGCGCCGGGGACGGCGCCGCAGGCACGGCGCCCGCCGCGGCCGGGCACGCCCGGATCCCCACGACAGACGTGGTCTCCGCCGTCACGAAGGACCCCGCGGCGGCGAAGCTGCTGCCCGCGGACGTCCGCCGCGACGGCAGCCTCACCCTCGCCGTGAGCGTCGGCGGCTCTCCGCCCAACGCGGCATACCTGCCCGACGGGAAGACGGTCGTCGGCCAGGACATCGACTTCGCCGAGGCCGTCGGCAAGGTGCTCGGACTCCGCCTCCACCAGCAGGTCGCGGGGTTCGAGGCCATCCTGCCCGCCCTGGACAGCGGCAAGTACGACCTCGGCACGGGCAACTTCGGCGTCACGGACGAGCGCCGCCGGACCATCGACTTCGTCACCTACATCAATGACGGCCAGGGCTTCGCCGTCCGCGAGGACAGCACTCTGAAGAAGGTCACCGACCTCACCCGGCTCTGCGGCCTGAACGTGGCGACGGGCGCGGGCACGACCTTCGAGGCCACCCTGGAGAAGAGCAAGGGGAGGTGCGCGAAGGCGGGCAGGAAGGCTTACGCCGTCCAGACGTACGCCGAGTCGAGCGCCGTCTGGTCCTCGCTCCAGCAGGGCCGCTCGGACGTGGTGATGAGCACGATCAACGGGCTGCGGTACGCGGTGACCCAGCAGCGGGGCCTGAAGTTCCTGAACGAGTTCCACCGGCTCGACGTCGGCTTCGCCTTCAAGAAGGGAACGCCGCTGGCGCCCGCGTTCCAGGCCGCGGTGAACAAGCTGATCGCCGACGGCACGTACGGAAAGATCCTCAAGAAGTGGGGCACGACGGCGTCGGCGATCACCACGTCCCGCGTCTCCCCACCGGAGATCAAGGACTGAGGCCGAGCGGCGCCCCGGCAGGGGCGCGGGGACCCGCCCGACCGGCCACGGCGCACGCGCCCTCCGCCTCAGAGCCCGCAGTCACAGCAGGAGCAGCACTCACAGCACTCGCACGCCTCACAGCAGGAGCAGTCGCAGTCGCCACAGCTGCTGCACAGCCCTTCCCGCCTCTGCCGGGACCAGGGCCCCTCGAACTCGTCCGCGCAGCACACCTTGCAGGTGCAGCAGAGACCGACCGCGACGGCGCACCCGGCGAGCAGCCCGCGCTTGCCGGGCTTGGGCGGCTGGAAGGACGGGCCGCCCCCGAACCCGCCGCCGCCGGACCCGCCCGGCCCGCCGGGTCCACCGCCGTAGGGGTTGTTCGAGGTGTACGCCCCCGGCCCGGCGGGCTCGTACGGACTGCCGGGCGCGCCGGTCGGCACCCAGCCCGCGGGCGGGCCGCCCTGCTGGGGCGTGGAGGCGGCAGCGGCGTGGGCGGCATGCCCGGCCGCGCCCGCGTTCCCGCGGTCGCCCCCGCCCTGCGGGGTGGACGCGGCGGCCGAGTGCGCCGCGCGGCCGGCGCCGCCCGCGCTCCTCGGCCCCGGCACGGCCCCCGCGGCCCCGGCCACCGCGTGCCCGGCCGCGCACCCCTGGGTCCCGAACGCCCGGTCCACCGACCGCGCCAGTTCGTGCGCGAGCAGCAGATGCGCCAGCTTCCCGTCCACGAAGGCGGTCTCGCGCAGCGCGAGCCGGACACCGCGTACGGCGTCGTCGGCGAGCCGCCGCGCCTCGGCGAGGGAGGTCCCGGTGGCGGTCAGCGGGTTCCAGGCCCCGGCGGCGGCATCGGCGGACCGGTCCTCGACGGCGTCCAGGAGGTGGGCGAGCCGTCCGAACAGCCGGCCCGCCTCGGCGAGCGGCCCGGCGTTGTCCGGCCGCCCCGCGAGCCGGGCGGTGTACGCGAACGCCGCGGCGGTCGCGGCCTCGGTCGGCTCGGTCACGGTCAGCACGCAGGTGCCGGGGCCGGCCTGCGCCTCGATCCCGGCCTGCCGTTCGACGGCGTCGACGAGCACGGCGGTGTCGAACCCGACCCCGGCCGCGCTCCGGGCCCCGGCCCGGCCCCAGCGGGCCGCGACCTTCCGGGCGGCGGCGGCCACCGGCCGGCGGGCGAACAGGCCGTCCCGGTCCTCGACGTGGTCGCGCACCTTCGCCGAGGCGAGGACCAGCGAGACGGCGGCGGCCAGCCGCGCGCCCTCGCCCCGCGCGACCGACGCGGTCCGCATCCCGCGCAGCGGGCAGGGTCCCGCCTGCCGGCGGCTGTCCGCGGGCCGCTCGGACTGAGCCTCCGTCAGGACCGAGACGAGCAGGCCGTCGTAGTTGGTGACGACCCGGGCGAACTGCCCTTGATCGCTGCGCAGGGCCAGACAGAGCCCGCACAGATGGGCCGTCCACTGGGCCTTCAGGCCCGCACCGAGCCGATGGCTGCAGGGCCGGACGATTCCGAACAAGGCGACTCCCCCGTACGCCGGATGACGGCCCGTCATCAAGCCGACACGCTGTGTCGGACCGCACGGACCGGGACGGTCGCATCGTACCGAGCGCCCGAACGGCCCCTTCGTTCACCCGTACGCCCCTCGCCTCACCCAAATGCCGCGAACAATCATATTTCACTCACTGTCAGCAGCCTTTACCCGCATGACCCTTGGGAACACCGGGACAACACCGTGTTGACTGTGCACCAGTCCCGTCACGAAAACCCCGCGCGGCGACTATCCACTTGGCGCCGTATCCGCATCATGGACGACGATAGGGATACAGAACGCAGAGGAACCGGTGTGAGAGGAGGCGTCCATGGGATCGGTGCGCAAGGCGAGTGCCTGGCTTGGCCTCGTCGACGACAACGATGACGAGCGTTACTACGACGACGATTACGACGAGGGCCCCGAGCCCGCTGCGAGCGCGGCCGCCTGGGTGACGGACCCGCGCGTGAAGGTCGCCGCCGAGGAGGCCGAGGAGGAGGGCCGTCGCATCGGCACCGTGACGCCGGACAGCTTCCGGGACGCGCGGCGGATCGGCGAGATGTTCCGGGACGGGGTCCCGGTCATCATGAACCTGACGGCGATGGAGCCCTCCGACGCCAAGCGCGTCGTCGACTTCGCGGCGGGCCTCATCTTCGGCCTGCGCGGATCGATCGACCGGGTCGCCACCCGGGTCTTCCTGCTGACCCCCGCCGACACGCAGATCGTCTCGGGCCGCGAGGCCCGGACCCACCCGGACGGCTTCTTCAACCAGAGCTGAGGCGCTCCGCTCGGGACGGGACCCCGGGTGGACCGCCGGACCCGCGCTGCCCGCACCCTGAGGCGCCGAGCTTCGGGCGGGCGGGTGGGCGATGCCGCACGGCCGCAGGCCGGGCGCGCCCCCCACCGGCGCTCAGCCGCTCAGCCCACGGATGACGACTCGGCCCGGGACGAACCCCGAGCCTCCCGCACCTGCGCGTCGCCCGCCGCGGGCGCCTCGCACTCCATCCGCCGCGGCAGCCGCAGCGCGGCCACCGCGCCGAGGAACAGCAGCACGGCACTGACGACCAGGGTCACGTGCAGCCCGTGCACGAACGCCGCCCGCGCGGCATCCCGCAGCGCCGCCCCCGCACCGCCCCCGAGCCGCGCCGCGACCTGGTACGCCTCCCCCAGCGAGTGTCCGGCCGCCCCGCTGGCCGCGGCGGGGACGCCGGTGACGTGGGTGAGCCCGGGCGCATAGGCCGCGTTCATCACCGAACCGAGCAGCGCGATGCCCATGCCCGCGCCGAGCTGGTACGACGTCTCCCCGATCGCGGCCGCGCCGCCCGCGTCGTCGGCCGGGGCCTCGGTGAGCATCGACTCGTAGGCCCCGAACAGCGTGGACTGGAAGCCGAAGCCGAGCAGGACGAACCCGGTGCCGAGCAGCCACGGCCGGTCGTGCTCACCCATCAGGCAGAGCAGCAGCACGGCGCAGGCGGTGAGCGTGAAGCCGCACGCGACCATGGCGCGCGGCCCGATCCGGCGCAGCGTCGCGGAGCCGATGACCCCCGCGATCATCGCCGCGAAGGTCAGCGGCAGCATCCGCAGACCGGTCTCCAGCGGGCTCATCCCCAGCACCAGCTGGAGGTACTGCACAGCGATCAGTTCGAGTCCGACCAGCGCCAGCATGGCGATGACTATGCAGCCCACCGAGGTGGAGAACGCGGCGCGGGAGAAGAGGCGCATGTCGATCAGCGGATGCGCGCGGCGGCGCTGTCTGCGCACGAAGAGCACGAGCAGCGCGAGCCCCGCGAGGAACGGCAGCACGGCGGCGGCGTCGAGCGGATCGCGCCCGATGCCCAGCTCCTTGATGCCGTAGACGACACCGAGGACGCCGAGCGCGGCGAGCAGCGCGCCGAACAGGTCCCAGGGACCGTCCGCGCGCCCCTTGGACTCGGGTACGAGGATCCGGCAGAGCGGCAGCATGACCGCCATCAGCGGGATGTTGATGAGGAAGACGGAGCCCCACCAGAAGTGCTCGACGAGGAAACCGCCGAGGACGGGCCCGGTGGCGGCGCCGACCGCGGCGACCGCGGTCCACACGCCGATGGCGACCGCCCGCTCGCGCCGGTCGGGGAAGACGTCCCGCAGGATCGACAGGGTCGCGGGCATGATCATCGCGCCGCCGATGCCGAGCAGGGCGCGGGCCAGGATCAGCACCTGCGCGGAGTCGGCGAGCACGGCGAGCGCGGAGGCCGCGCCGAACAGGGCGTACCCCAGCAGCAGGATGCGTCTGCGGCCGACGCGGTCGCCGAGGGTGCCGAAGAGAATCAGCAGCGAGGCGCAGATCAGCGGATAGGCGTCGCCGATCCAGAGCAGTTCGACGGAGGTGGGCCGCAGGTCTTCGGTGACCGAGGGCAGGGCGACGTAGAGGATCGTCGAGTCGAGGGCGACCAGCAGCAGGCTGGTGCAGAGCACCACCAGGACGACCCAGCGGTTGGTGCGGGCCCGGACGGTTGCCACCCGCCGGCGCAGGCGTCCGGTGGCCGTGCTCGTCCCGGACATGTGCGTACCTCCCAATGGTCCTCGCGTCCGGCGGATCCGAGGGCTGGGGATGCCCGCGGTCTTCGGCCCGGGAGGAGCGGCCTCCCGGCCCCGCTGCGGAAGGCGAGTGAGCCGTCAGCGTACGCGAGTTCATGCTTCGGACACGTGGCGGACCTCTCACGATCCGCCCGGACCCGTGTGGTGTGCGCCACTCGTGCGGCGGGGGCGGCGCACCGCGGTCGCCGGGCCGGCGTCGATAATCGGGGCCGTGAACGACGAAGATCCGCATCGAGGGCCCACCCCGCGCCGGGCCCTGCCCGCGCTGCTCGGCTACGCGGGGGTGCGCGCCGTCGGCCTGCTCGCGCTCGCCGTCTGGAGCGCGGCGGCGGGCAAGAGCCCGCACACGCTGCTGAGCGCGCGCTGGGACTCCCTCTGGTACACGCGGGTCGCCGGGCAGGGGTACGGCTGGTCGGTGACGCTGCCGGACGGCAGCGTCCACTCGAACCTCGCGTTCTTCCCGCTGCTGCCCTGGCTGGAGCGGGCCGGGGCGGCGCTGACCCCGCTCTCCTACGCCGACGCGGGCCTGGTGGTGAGCGGGCTCGCCTCGCTCGCGGCGGCCTGGGGCGTCTTCGCCGTCGGTGACCAGGTGGGCGGGGGCCGGACCGGCGTCTGCCTGGCCGTCCTGTGGGGGGCGCTGCCCGTCGGGATCGTGGCGTCGATGGCGTACAGCGAGGCCCTCTTCACCGCGCTGGCGGCCTGGGGGCTCTGGGCGGTGCTGCGGCGGCACTGGGTGAGCGCGGGGCTGCTGGCCGCGCTCGCCGGGCTGACCCGGCCGGTCGGCGCGGCCGTGGTGGCGGCGGTCTGGGTGGCGGCCGCGCTGTGGATCGCGCGCGAGCGCCGGGCCCCGTGGCGGCTGGTGCTCGGCGTGCTGCTGGCGCCGGCGGGCGCGGCGGCGTACGTGCTCTGGGTCGGCCACCGCACCGGCGGCGGCCTCTTCGGCTATCTCGACGTACAGGGGCAGTGGGGCAACGGTTTCGACGGGGGCGCCGCCTTCGCCCGGTTCGTCGGCGAGCGGTTCACGTCGCCGCTGGGCGCGCTGGCGGGGACGGGCCTGATCCTCGGGGTGGCGCTGGTGATCTGGCTCTACGTGACCGAGGTGCGGCGGCGCCGGCCGGTGCCGCTGCTGGTCTACACCGGGATCGTCGTCGCGCTTGCCCTGTGTGCTTCGGGGTACTTCGGATCGAAACCGCGGCTGCTGCTGCCCGCGTTCCCGCTGCTGCTCCCGGTCGCGGTGGCGCTCGCCCGGTGGCGTACCAGCAGGTCGGCGTGGCTGCTCGGCGGTCTGGCACTGGTCTCGGCGGTCTACGGGGCGTTCTGGCTGAACGGTTCCGGCCCCCCGTGACCGGCGCCGACCGGTCCTGATCGGCCGGCGCGGGCCCGATGACCGGACGGAGAATTCCGTGCCAGCACGCGGTGAACGCATTTATAAGCGCGCCATAACGAGACCCCGGAAACGATCAGCGAATAACAGAGGACTTCCGGACCCGGTTATCGGAATGCCCGGAACAAAAGAAGTTCTGAGAGGAATCCCACATCACATCGTCATCACAAAGCCACTGTTCCGTGCTGGTGCGCCGCGCGCCCGCTGTAGCGTCGATTGGGTGCGTACCGAACGGAACCTGACCCGCCGCCTCGAGCGGGTCTTCGCCCGGCTCGACCGCGAGCCCGAACGGCCGGCCCACCTGGACATGCCCAGGATGAGCCGGCACCGCGTCGTGCTCCTCGGGCTGACCCTCTCCTTCTACCTCGCGATCGTGGTGGCGGTCCTGACCACGTCGTGGCTGGTCGCCTTCGACTGGCAGGTCATGTTCTTCCGGCCCTACCAGCAGTGGCCGGAGATCCACGCCTTCCTCGACTACTGGGTGGTCCTCGGCCAGCGCGGCCCCACCGCCGTGATGGTGATGGCGTGGCTGGGCTGGCGCTCGTGGCGCCAGCACACCCTGCGCCCGCTGCTGATGTTCGGTACCGCACTGCTTCTGCTGAACGTGACGGTGGGCGCCGCCAAGCTCGGCATGGGCCGCGCCGGACCGCACTACGCCACCCTCATCGGCTCGAACGAGATGTGGCAGAACGGCGATATATTCCCTTCGGGCCACACCGCCAACGCGGTGGTGACCTGGGGAATCCTCGCCTACCTGGCCTCCACGCCGCGCGCCAGGCGCTGGCTCTCCGCGGTCTCCGCGGTGATCTCCCTGAGCGTCGGCCTCACCACCGTCTACCTCGGTACGCACTGGCTGAGCGACGTTCTCCTCGGCTGGGCCGCGGGCCTGCTCATCCTGCTCGCGCTGCCCTGGTTCGAGCCGGCGGTCGCCCGCGTCGAGGCCGTGGTCCTCGCCGTCCGCACCCGTTGGCGCACCCGCGGCGCCGGTCTGGCCGCACCAGCCCCGGCCCCCGCGCGGGTCCCGGCCCGCGCCCCGGCCCCCGCCGAGGACGGGCCCCGGTCCCGCGAGCCGGTCGGCGCCGCGCGCCCCACCAGCCGCCCCTCCGCGCTGCTCGCGCCGGGCCCGCACACCCCGCGCGGCGAGCGCACGCCGGTCAGCCCGGCGGGCAGCAGGCGCCCCGCGACCGCCCGGAACCCCGCACGGGCCGCGACGACGGACCCGCAGCGGGCCTAGCTCCCCCGGATCAGCGGGCCCGGTACGCACAGCCGGTCCGCACCGCGAAGGGCCCCGGAACCTCCTGGGAGGTTCCGGGGCCCTTCGCGGTCGCTCAGCCCTTCCAGCAGCGGGTCACCGTGCCGTCCGTGACCTCGAAGTTCAGCCGCCCCGTGCGGTACTCCATCGTGATGACCGCCCCCGGCGGCAGCTGCCGGACGGTCGACCAGCCCCGGCCGCGCGCCTGCCGCTCGGCGGGCTCGGCGGCGAGCCCGACGTACGCGTCGGGGGTGTCCTGGGGCTCTGCGGGCGGGGTCGGAATGGGTGCCATACGGCCACCGTAGGCGGTCGGACCGGGCCGCGCCAGGGCCGCCCGCGCGCGGCCGTCACGGGCGGCCCGGTCACGCTTTCGTCACAAGATCACGACAGTTGTTTCTGTCGAACTTCCTCACACGATCGGGCGGTTCCCGACTTCTTACGCGCTTCTTATCCGGGCGCTCCCGGTGGCCGCGCCCGGAATTCCACCGGTCCGCCGGAAGCCCGTCGGCCGCGCCGGGGAAAGCCATTCACGGCGGCTTCCCGATTTCCCGCACCGTGTCGATTCCGCCGTGCGACAGGCGAGTTGAGGCCGTCCGGGAATTGCCGGTCCAGGCCGGGAAGAGGGCGTTGCCCCCTGTCGCGGCGCGGGCGACGCGAGCATCATGACGGGTGTTGTCCGTCAGGCCCGGAACGCGTCGACAGCGAGGGGACAGCCCATGGGAACGACCGGTGTGCAGGCCGGGCCACCGGCGGTGGAAGCGGTCCGGGAGCGCCGCCCGGGCGGGGTCATCGTGGAGTGGCTGACCACCACCGACCACAAGAAGATCGGCCACCTCTACCTGATCACGGCGTTCGCCTTCTTCCTGGCCGGCGGGGTCATGGCCCTGCTGATGCGGGCCGAACTCGCCCGCCCCGGACTCCAGTTGCTCTCCAACGAGGAGTACAACCAGCTGTTCACCATGCACGGCACGATCATGCTGCTGCTCTTCGCGACGCCGACCTTCGCCGGCTTCGCCAACGAGATCATGCCGCTGCAGATCGGCTCGCCCGACGTCGCCTTCCCCCGCCTGAACATGCTCTCGTACTGGCTGTTCCTCTTCGGCGGCCTGATCGTGCTCGCGTCGCTCATGGTGCCGGGCGGCGCGGCGGACTTCGGCTGGTTCGCCTACGCGCCGCTGAACAGCCTGACCCGCTCCCCCGGCATCGGCGCCGATATGTGGATCATGGGGCTCGCGCTCTCCGGGTTCGGCACGATCCTCGGTTCGGTGAACTTCCTGACCACGATCATCGGGATGCGGGCGCCCGGCATGACGATGTTCCGGATGCCGATCTTCACCTGGAACACGCTGTTCACGTCGATCCTGGTGCTGCTCGCGTTCCCGGTGCTGGCCGCCGCGCTGCTCTGCCTGGAGGCGGACCGCCGGTTCGGCTCGGTGGTCTTCGAGGCCCAGTACGGCGGCGCGCTGCTGTGGCAGCACCTCTTCTGGTTCTTCGGCCATCCCGAGGTCTACATCATCGCGCTGCCGTTCTTCGGCATCATCAGCGAGATCCTGCCGGTCTTCAGCCGCAAGCCGATCTGGGGCTACACGATGCTGGTCGGCGCGACGATGGCGATCACCGGTCTGTCGGTGGTCGTGTGGGCGCACCACATGTTCGTGACGGGCGGCGTCCTGCTCCCCTTCTTCTCCTTCATGTCCTTCCTCATCGCGGTGCCGACGGGCGTGAAGTTCTTCAACTGGACGGGCACGATGCTCAAGGGCTCGCTCTCGTTCGAGACACCGATGCTCTGGTCGGTCGGCTTCCTGGTCACGTTCCTGTTCGGCGGCCTGACCGGCGTCATCCTGGCCTCGCCGCCGATGGACTTCCACGTCTCGGACACGTACTTCGTCGTGGCGCACTTCCACTACGTGGTGTTCGGCACGGTCGTCTTCGCCACGTTCGCCGGATTCTTCTTCTGGTGGCCCAAGCTGACCGGGAAGATGCTCGACGAACGGCTCGGGAAGATCCAGTTCTGGACGCTCTTCGTCGGCTTCCACCTGACGTTCCTCGTGCAGCACTGGCTGGGCGCCGAGGGCATGCCGCGGCGGTACGCGGACTATCTCGCGGCGGACGGGTTCACGGCCCTGAACTCGTTGTCGACCGTGGGCTCGTTCCTCGTCGGCCTGTCGACCCTGCCGTTCCTGTACAACCTCTGGAAGACGGCGAAGTACGGGACGAAGGTCGAGGTGGACGACCCCTGGGGCTTCGGCCGCTCCCTGGAGTGGGCCACCTCGTGCCCGCCGCCCCGGCACAACTTCACGACGCTGCCGAGGATCCGCTCGGAGTCCCCGGCGTTCGACCTGCACCACCCGCGGTTCGCGGCGCACACCGCTGCCGGGCCGGGCACCCACAACCCGGACACCGGCGCGCACGTCGGCGAGTGAGCGGGCGCTGCAGCGCGGGGCGCTACGCCACCGGTGTCACCACGATCGCGAGGTCGTTGTCGCCCGTGTAGTACGGCTGGGCGTCCAGCTCGCCCCCGGCGACGCTCACCCGGCTCGCCGGGTAGGCGAAGATCGGCTTCTTGTCGGCGACGTCGTCCAGGAGCCGGGCCAGGCGCACCTCGGGCCCGTCGTCCCCGCCCGGCCGCAGCCACAGCTCCCAGCGCCCCTCGGACAGTTCGTCGTACCCGATGCGCAGGGTGAACTCGGTCCCGCTCACGCCCAGTTCGCCCCGCAGGACCGGTCCGGCCGCCGCGTGGGCCCGTATCTCCGCGTGCGCCTTGGCGGTGAACTCCGTGCCGTAGAGCCGGCCCTGGACGGTCAGCTCGCCGTCGGCGATGTGCACTTCACCGGCCTCGGCGTGCGGGGTGCGCAGCCAGCTGCGCACGGTGAGGTTGCCGTGCTTGGTCGCGTACGGGATGCGCACGGCGACGTAGCCGCGCGATCCGCCGGGCGCGCGGTCCACCAGCGAGCGCAGATCGTTCACGCCCGGCACGAGGCGCACCGGCTCGTCCCCGGCGACCTGGACATAGGCGTCCCAGCGCCCCTCCGGCAGGCCGACACTGATCGGCAGGGTGGCGCGCAGGCGGCCGTCGCCGGCCGGGGTGAGCGGCAGCCGCACCTCCTCCTCGTCGGCCCGGCGGACCAGTACGAGGTGGGCCGGGACGGGGCCGCCGTGGTCCAGGACGTCGAAGGTGAGCCCGCCGGCGGAATCGGCGATGCAGTCGGCGCGAGGTGCCATGCGGACGGTCCTGTCGTCGGGCGGGGGGACGGCGCGGGGCGAGGCGAGCGGTGTGGTCGTCATGCGGTGCGCCCCTTCTCCGGTGGTCTCAGCGCGTCGCGGACGGCGTACGCGCCGCTCAACAGGGTTCCGCGCGCCCGGTGCAGCAGTCCGACGGAGCCGCCGCGGCCGCCGAGCGAGCCGAAGAGGTCCTCGTAGCGCTCGGCGATGCGCGCGGGGTCGAAGCGCGCGGAGTGCGTGAGGGCGCGCGCCGCCATCTGCTGCCGCAGCGCGTCGTCGTTGATCAGTTCGAGCAGGCCGCCGGCGATCGCGTCCGCGTTGCCGACCTCCACGAGGCGTCCGTCGACACCGTTGTCGATGATCTCGCCGGGGCCGTGCGGGCAGTCGGTGGAGACCACGGGCAGACCGCACCGCATCGCCTCGACGATCGTCATGCCGAACGATTCGAAGGTCGACGTCACCGCGGCGACCGACCCCTTGGCCCACTCGGGTTCGATGGGGTGGGCGGTGCCCATGAGGAACACGTGGTTGTAGAGGCCGCGCTGGTCGATGAGGCGGCGCAGCTTCTCCTTCTGCTTGCCGCCGCCGTAGATCCGCAGCCGCCAGTCGGGGCGCTCGGCGCGCACCTTGTCGAACGCCTTGATCAGCAGGTCGTACCGCTTGACCGGGGCGAGCCGGCCCGCGGCCACGACCCACTTGCCGCTGCCGTCGGCCGGCGCGACGGCGGGCGCGGGCACGGGGTTGGGCATGGACTCCAGGCGCACGCCGGGCAGCCGCATCCGGTCGCGGTAGGCGCGGGCGTCGGCCTCGGTGGTCGTGGTGAGCGCGTCGAGGCGCGGGTAGACGGTGCGCAGCCGGCGGCGCAGGGCCGTGGAGTGCGTGTCGAGCGTGAGGTGCTCCTGGCCGACGCGGAGCGGGCCGCGCCGGGTCTGCCGGGCGAGGTGCACGTTCAGGCCGGGCCGGGTGCCGACGACGACGTCCGCGTCGACGGCGGACAGGTGCTCGGCGATGCGCCGGTCGGTGAGCGCGCTGTACTGGTCGTAGCGCCCCTCCTGCCGGGGGAAGACGGAGGCGGCCCTGTGGTACTCGGGGTCCTCGCCCTCGTATGCGGGCGAGTTTGGGCGCAGGTCGACGAGGTGACGGAGCCGCACGCGGGGATCGGGCGCGAAGACGGGGGTGTCACGGTGGCGGAAGACGGAGACGACCTCCACGTCATGCTGCTCGGCCAGGGTGTTGGCGAGGTTGTACGTGGTGCGGATCGTCCCTCCGATCCCGTACGCATTGTGAATCAGGAAAGAAATCTGCATACGTCCCCGTATCCCACCATTCCTCGCGACCGGTCCGGACGGCCTGCTCCGGTCCGAACAGCCCGGGTCCTCCGCCTACCAGGTGGTTAGACGGGGATCTCCCGGCGAGGGTTGTGCGCCCTCACCATCTTGTTCCAGAACAGTTGCCTGATCGGTAGCCGCTCGCGGGAACTTCCGGCGCCCGTCACCACTCCGGGTGATTCCGGGTCCCCCCGCCCGCCGCGGGCAGGGCGCGGCCGGTGAGCCGGTACTGCCGGGCGCAGGCGGGCCAGGCTCCCCAGCCCTGCTCGTCCACCACCTTCTCGGCCACCTTGATCTGTTCCTTGCGGGTCGCGAGATCGGCGCGCGGCGCGTACTTCAGGCCGCCGTACGCCTCCCAGGTGGACTGCTTGAACTGGAGGCCGCCGTAGTAGGAGTTGCCGGTGTTGGCGGACCAGCGCCCGCCGCTCTCGCACTCGGCGAGACAGGACCACGGCCACTGCTCGCCCGCGCAGCCGTAGGACGGGGCGGCGACCGGGTTCCCCGGACCGAAGGCGGGGGACGGGGCGGCGGAGGCGGCGGCCGGCGGACAGGCCAGGGCGAGCAGCCCGGCCAGGAGGACCACGGCCCGGCCGGACGATTTCGGCTTCAGAGGCATCAGGTACATCGGGCCACGCTAAGCAGCTGTGCCCGAGCGCCCCCGCTGCCGCGCCGCTGGCGCCGGGCGGGCCCCACCCGGTCGGCGCACCCGGACGGAACCGGGGCGGGGCCGGCCGGGCGCCCCGTCACGCGTCGATTCCGTCCGGATGTGGGCGTGACCCGGGCCGCGGATCGCCCGTTGACCCTTCATCAGCACGCATCCGATCCAGAGGAGCCCCCGTGCCGCGCTTGCTCGACGTGAGTGACGACGTCCGCGCCGAGATCGGCGACGACGAAGCCGACCGGCTGCTCGCCGGTGAGAACACGCCCGGCGGTTACGACTGCACGTCCTGCCGCACCCCCGGCGACGCCGCGCAGGAACGCACCAGCACGGTCCTGTTCGTGGGCGACGAGACCGCCGTCCTCGCCTTCGCCCACGCCGGCTGCCTGCCCTCGCAGGTGGTCCAGGTCGCCGAGGACCAGCTGCAGGGCGCCGTACGGGCCGTCGCCGCCGCCCCCGAAGCGGCGGCCGCCACCGTGCCGGCCCAGGCCACCGCCGCGCAGGCGGTGCTCGGCGTGACCAGCGGTCTGATCCTGATCTCGGGCGAGCTGCACCCGGCCCTCGTCATCGAACCGACCGGCCCCATCTCCCGCCCCGGCGCGCAGAGCGCCGACGGCGACGACTTCCTGCCGCTCCTGATCGAGCAGGGCTTCATGCCGGTCACCGAGCTGACCCGGGCGCCGCACCCGCTGCCCGGCTGGTCGGTGCTGCTCGCCATGGGCCAGCTGCACGCCGTGCTCCAGCCCGGCACCGGCGGCGGGCCCTCCCAGGTCGCCTGGTGGCAGGCGCACCAGCCGCTCGTGGTCACGGAGGGCTGGCGCGCCGCGGCCAACAAGACGCACACGGTGCTCGTCTTCGCCGCCCCCGCCGGCTCCATCGGCCGCCAGCCCCGCGAGGACGTGCTGCGTGACGCCCTCGACAAGGCCGCGGCCAATGGCCGCCTGGTCGCCGCCGCCATGCCGCTCGCCGGTACCTGAGCCGGCCCCGGCACCCCCGGGCCCCCACGTATGCGCCGGTCAGCTTGGTGACGTCTCGCGAAAGCCGAGGCGAAGGGCGCATCCGTCGGGGGCCCGGGTCGTTGGCACGTATGTGCACCCATACGACCCCGCCTCCAGCGCCCCCTCCACCGGACGGCGTCAGCCGTACCCGAGCTACATCCCGTCGATGCGTCCCTCCGAGGACTACGCGCCGGGCCGCTCGGCCACGCCGATCTACGACGCCCTGTGCGCGGAGTACCGCCGGTCCTTCCGGACACTGCCCGGCGACCGCAGCGGCGAGGAGGAGCTGGGCTTCACGGCCTTCGGGCCGGGGTACTACGGGACGCGGCACCACACCCCGTACTACGCGACGGGCCAGCACCACTACCCGCAGCAGAACGGGCGGCAGCCCGCACCGGGAGGCCATGTCCCGGCCGCGCTGCCGCCCGCCCCGCGCCGCGCGCACTGAGCACCTGCTCCCCAGCCCGCGGCGCACGCCGTAGGAGGTCCGGCTACTTCTTGCGTCCGCGCTTCTCCCGGACCCGCACGGAAATGTGGATCGGCGTCCCCTCGAACCCGAACTCCTCGCGCAGACGCCGCTCCACGAACCTCCGGTAGCCGTGCTCGATGAACCCGGAGGAGAAGAGCACGAACCGCGGCGGCTTGGTGCCGGCCTGCGTACCGAAGAGGATGCGGGGCTGCTTGCCGCCGCGGACCGGGTGCGGGTGGGCGGCGATCAGCTCGCCGAGGAACGCGTTCAGCCGGCCCGTGGGTACCCGGGTCTCCCAGCCGGCCAGGGCGGTCTCGATCGCCGGGACCAGCTTCTCCATGTGGCGGCCGGTGCGCGCCGACACGTTCACCCGCGGCGCCCACGCGATCTGGGCGAGCTCGGTCTCGATCTCGCGCTCCAGGTAGTAGCGGCGCTCCTCGTCGAGGGTGTCCCACTTGTTGTACGCGACGACGATCGCGCGGCCCGCCTCGACCGCCATCGTCACGATCCGCTGGTCCTGCACCGAGATCGTCTCGGAGGCGTCGATCAGGATGACCGCGACCTCCGCCTTCTCGACGGCGGCGGCGGTGCGCAGCGAGGCGTAGTAGTCGGCGCCCTGCTGGAGGTGGACGCGCTTGCGGATGCCCGCCGTGTCGATGAACTTCCAGGTGACGCCGCCGAGTTCGATCAGCTCGTCGACCGGGTCGCGGGTGGTGCCCGCCAGCTCGTTGACGACGACGCGGTCCTCGTCGGCCACCTGGTTCAGGAGCGAGGACTTGCCGACGTTCGGGCGGCCGATCAGGGCGATGCGGCGGGGGCCGCCGACGGCGGTGCCGAAGGTCTGCGGGGGCGCGTCGGGCAGCGCCTCGATGACGGCGTCCAGCATGTCGCCGGTGCCGCGGCCGTGCAGCGAGGAGACCGGGTGCGGTTCGCCGATGCCGAGGGACCACAGGGCGGTGGCGTCGGCCTCGCCGCTGGGGCCGTCGACCTTGTTGGCGCAGAGCACCACGGGCTTCTTGGCCTTGCGCAGCAGCCGTACGACGGCCTCGTCGGTGTCGGTGACGCCCACGGTGGAGTCGACGACGAAGACGACCGCGTCGGCGGTCTCGATCGCGTACTCGGCCTGCGCGGCCACCGACGCGTCGATGCCGAGCACGTCCTGCTCCCAGCCGCCGGTGTCGACGACCTTGAAGCGGCGGCCCGCCCACTCGGCCTCGTAGGTGACGCGGTCGCGGGTGACGCCCGGCTTGTCCTCGACGACGGCCTCGCGGCGGCCGATGATGCGGTTCACCAGGGTCGACTTGCCGACGTTCGGACGGCCGACGACGGCGAGGACGGGCAGCGGGCCGTGGCCCGCCTCCTCGATCGCGCCCTCGACGTCCTCGACGTCGAAGCCCTCCTCGGCGGCGAGCTCCATGAACTGCGCGTACTCCGCGTCGCCGAGCGCCCCGTGCTCATACTCCGGGTGGTCGCCCTCGGGCTGGATCTGGTCGTTCATGAAGTCCGTACCTCGTCGTTCATTCGTGGTGATCGGTGTTCCGCGGCGGACCGCGGTCCACTACTGAAAGTCTCGCTCAGCGCCCGGTCAGGCGCCTGGCGTTCGCCAGGTGCGTGGTGAGCCGCTCCTGGATGCGCACGGTGGCCGCGTCGAGCGCGGTGCGCGTACGCCCTCCGCTGCCGTCGCCCGCCTCGAAGGGGTCGCCGAAGACGACGTCGACCCGGCTGCGCAGCGGGGGCAGCTTCTTTATCAACCGTCCGCGCCCGTCCGTGCTTCCCAGCACGGCGACCGGGACGATCGGGGCGCCGCCGCGCAGCGCGAAGTACGCGAGCCCGGCCCGCAGCGAGGCGAAGTCGCCGTCGCCGCGCGTGCCCTCGGGGAAGATGCCGAGCGCCCCGCCCGCGGCGAGGACGCCCAGCGCCCGGGTGACGGCCGTCCGGTCGGTGCCGGAGCGGTCGACCTTCACCTGCCCGATGCCTTCGAGGAAGGTGCCGAGCGGCCCGACGAACGCCTCCTGCTTGATCAGGAAGTGCGTCGGGCGCGGGGCGACGCCCATGACCATGGGGCCGTCCACGTTGTGCGCGTGGTTCACGGCGAAGATCACCGGGCCGCTGGCCGGCACCCGCCAGGCGCCGAGGACGCGGGGCTTCCACAGCCCGTACATCAGGCCGACGCCGATGCGCCGGCCGATCTCGGCCCCGCGCCGCGAGGGGCCCGATGGACTGTCGGAGGTCACTTGGCGGCCCGCTTCTCCTCGACGAGGGTGACGACGCACTCGATGACCTGCTGCAGCGTGAGGTCGGTGGTGTCCACCTCGACGGCGTCCCCGGCCTTGGCCAGCGGCGACGTCTTGCGGGTCGAGTCGGCCGCGTCCCGCTTGATCAGGGCCTCCTGCGTGGCCTTGACGTCGGCGCCCTTCAGCTCGCCGGAGCGGCGGGCGGCGCGGGCCTCGGGCGACGCGGTGAGGAAGATCTTCAGGTCGGCATCAGGCAGCACGGTCGTGCCGATGTCCCGGCCCTCGACGACGATGCCCCGGCCGTCCGCCGCGGCCGAGGCCGCGATGGAGCGCTGCAGCTCGGTGATGCGGGCGCGCACCTCGGGGACCGCGCTGACCGCGCTGACCTTGGAGGTGACCTCGCCGGTGCGGATCGGACCCGCCACGTCCGTGCCGTCGACGGTGATGGTGGGCGCGGCCGGGTCCGTGCCGGAGACGATCTCGGCCTTGCCCGCGACCGCGGCGACCGCGGAGGCGTCGGTCAGGTCGATGCCGTTGTTCACCATCCACCAGGTGATCGCCCGGTACTGGGCGCCGGTGTCGAGGTAGCTCAGGCCGAGCTGGGCGGCGACGGCCTTCGAGGTGCTCGACTTGCCCGTGCCGGAGGGTCCGTCGATGGCGACGATCACGGCTGCCGGGGCGGCGGTTTCCACGGTGACGGACACCTTTCTGAGTGCGCGGGGCAGGAGGGCGGGGCGCGAGGACGCCCCGCACAAGGTTACTGGCTCCCGCGAGCGCCTCTTACTGCCGCATCGACCAGCCGCGCTCGCGCAGCGACGCGGCGAGTTTCGGGGCCGCGGCGGGCTGCACCATGAGCTGCACGAAACCGGCCTGCTGACCGGTGGCGTGCTCGATGCGGACGTCCTCGACGTTGACGCCGGCGGCGCCCGCGTCCGCGAAGATGCGGGCCAGCTCGCCGGGCTGGTCGGAGATGAGGACGGCGACGATCTCGTACGCGGCCGGGGCGGCGCCGTGCTTGCCGGGGACCCGGCTCTGGCCCGCGTTGCCCCGCCGCAGCATGGTCTCGACCCCGTCGGCGCCCGAGCGGCGCTTGGCGTCGTCGCCGGACTGGAGCGAGCGCAGCGCCTGGACCGTCTCGTCGAGGTCGGCGGAGACGGCGGAGAGCAGGTCGGCGACCGGCCCCGGGTTCGCGGAGAGGATGTCGATCCACATGCCCGGCTCGGACGCCGCGATCCGCGTCACGTCGCGGATGCCCTGCCCGCAGAGGCGTACCGCGCTCTCCTCCGCGTGCTCCAGGCGGGCCGCGACCATGCTGGAGACCAGGTGCGGCATGTGCGAGACGAGCGCGACGGCCCGGTCGTGGGCGTCGGCGTCCATCACGACGGGCACGGCGCGGCACAGGGCGACCAGTTCCAGGGCGACGTTCAGGACCTCGGTGTCGGTGGCCGGGGTCGGGGTCAGCACCCAGGGGCGGCCCTCGAAGAGGTCGGCGGTCGCGGCGAGCGGTCCGCTGCGCTCGCGGCCGCTCATCGGGTGCGTGCCGATGTACGCGGTGAGGTCGAGACCGAGGGCCTCCAGCTCGCGGCGCGGGCCGCCCTTGACGCTGGCGACGTCGAGGTAGGCGCGGGCCGCGCCGGCCCGCATGGCGCCGGCGAGGGTGGCGGCCACGTGGGCCGGGGGGACGGCGACGACGCACAGGTCGACCGTGCCCTCGGGGGCCGCGTCCGTCCCGGCGCCGAGCGCGGCGGCGGTGCGGGCCTGGGCGGTGTCGTGGTCGGCGAGGTGCACGGTGACGCCGCGCGAGACGAGGGCCAGGGCGGCGGAGGTGCCGATGAGGCCGGTGCCGATGACGAGTGCGGTTCTCACTGGGCGATGTCCTTGCGCAGGGCGGCCGCGGTGCCGAGGTAGACGTGCGCGACGTCGGCGCGGGGCAGCTCGGTCTCGACGTGCGCGAGGATGCGGACGACGCGCGGCATGGCGCCTTCGATGTCCAGTTCCTGGGCGCAGATCAGGGGCACGTCGACGATACCGAGCTTGCGGGCGGCGGCCGCCGGGAAGTCGCAGTGCAGATCAGGGGTGGCCGTGAACCAGATGGAGATCAGGTCGTCGCCGGTCAGCCGGTTCCGCTCCAGGACGGCTGTGAGCAGCCGGCCGACCTGCTCGTCCATGTGCCCGGCCTCGTCACGCTCGAGTTGCACGGCGCCCCGGACCGCTCGTACCGCCACGGTGTCACTCCTTGATCCGTTCATACGTCTGCCATGGTCAGCGTAGTGGCGCCGGTGGGCGGCGGCGCGCGGCGCCCGTCTGTCGAGACGGGCCGTCCACGGCCGGGCGGGAGCGCGGGCGCGGAAACTCGCTCGGCCCGGCCCGGGGGACGCCGTACGCTCCCCGCATGGAAGCGGAGCACACGCTCGGCGCGGACCTGGTGCGCGACCACATGGTCTACGCCTGCGTCATGGGTTCGCGCGCCTTCGGCCTGGCCACGGAGGCGAGCGACACGGACCGCCGCGGCGTCTATCTGGCGCCGACGCCGCTGTACTGGCGGTTCGACAAGCCGCCGGCCCACGTCGAGGGCCCGGCGCCGGAACAGTTCTCCTGGGAGCTGGAGCGCTTCTGCGAGCTGGCGCTGCGCGCCAATCCGAACGTCCTGGAGTGCCTGCACTCCCCGCTCGTCGAGCACGCCACGGCGACCGGCCGCGAGCTGCTCTCGCTGCGGGGCGCCTTCCTCTCCCGGCAGGCCCACACCACGTTCGTGCGGTACGCGGCCGGCCAGCGCAGGAAGCTGGAGGCCGACGTCCGCACCCATGGCGCGCCGCGCTGGAAGCACGCGATGCACCTGTTGCGGCTGCTGATGTCCTGCCGCGATCTGCTGCGCACCGGCGAGCTGGCGATCGACGTGGGCGAGGAGCGCGCGCCGCTCCTCGCGGTGAAGCGGGGCGAGGTGGCCTGGGCGGAGGTGGACCGCCGGATGACCCGCCTGGCGGCCGAGGCGGACGAGGCCGCGGTGCGCACCCCGCTCCCGGCGGAGCCGGACCGGGCCCGGATCGAGGACTTCCTGGTCCGGGCCCGGCGCGCCTCGGCCGTGGAGGGCGCCGCTTAGGGCGCGCTCAGGGCGCGTCCCACCGCGCGCCGAACGCGAGCAGCTCGTGACGGTGCTCGATGCGGGCCACCCACTCCGTCGGCCAGGCCTCCGGCCCGCGGTGGGCGCCCGCGAAGGCGCCGGTCAGCGCCGCGATCGAGTCCGAGTCGCCGGAGGTGCAGGCGGCGCGGCGCAGGGCGAGCACCGGTTCGTCCACGAAGAGCAGGAAGCACAGCAGGCCGGTGGCGAGCGCCTCCTCGGCGATCCAGCCGGCGCCGGTGGCCAGGCAGGGGTCGGTCTCCGGGGAGGGGGCCGCGAGCGCGTCCCGCAGCCGGTCGAGGACGCCGAGGCACTCGTCCCAGCCGGCGGCGATGAACGCCTCGGGGCTCGCCGCGCCGCCGCGCCGCCACAGGTCGCCGAGCCACGCCTCGTGGTAGGTCACGCGGTTCTCGTACGCGTAGGAGCGCAGGCGGCCGACGAGCCCGGTCGGTTCGGCGCCCTCGGCGAGCAGCCGGACGGCGTGCGCGGTGAGGTCGGAGGCGGCGAGCGCCGTGGGGTGGCCGTGGGTCAGCCCGGCCTGCAACTGTGCGGCGCCCGCCCGCTGCTCGTCGCTGAGCGCGGGCAGCAGTCCGAGCGGGCTGACCCGCATGTTGGCGCCGCACCCCTTGGAGTGCGGCTGGCTCGCGTCCTGCCAGGACCGGTCCCGGGCGGTGAGCAGGTCGCAGGCGCGCAGGCAGGTGTTGCCGGGCGCGCGGTTGTTCTCCGGTGACCGGTACCACGCGACGAACTCCGCGCGCAGCGGCCCCTCGAACCGCTCCGGCGTGAGCGGCCCCTGGTCCACGGCGGTGAGCAGCCCCCGGGCGACGGCGAGCGCCATCTGGGTGTCGTCGGTGATGTACGCGACGGGGCCGGGCAGCTCCATCGTGCGCCAGGGCCCGCACTTGGCCAGGATCGCCGGTACGTCGTTGAACTCGGTCGGGAAGCCGAGCGCGTCCCCCAGGGCGAGCCCGAGCAGCGATCCGGTCGCGGGGTTGGTGGTCGTCGGCGTCATCTCAGCGGGTTCCTTCCGAAGGGTCGGGCGCGGGCTTGAGCAGCGGCGGCAGCAGGGAGGTGGCGCCGCCGGCCCGGTAGAGGGCGGCGGGTTTGCCGCGGCCGCCGGTGAGCCGGGACGCGCCCGGGATCTGCGCGACGAAGCCGGGGGTGGCCAGGACCTTGCGGCGGAAGTTCGCCGGGTCGAGCTCGGTGCCCCAGACGACCTCGTAGACCTGGCGCAGCTCGCCGAGGGTGAACTCGGGCGGGCAGAACGCGGTGGCCAGGCAGGTGTACTCCAGCTTGCCGCCGATCCGCCGGTGGGCGTCGGCGAGGATCGCGGCGTGGTCGAAAGCGAGCGGCCCGTACGCGCCGCGGGCGCCGGGCTCGTAGGGCAGCCAGGCGGCGCGGGCGGCGTCCCCGCCCCCGCGGGCCTGCGGGGCGTCGGGGACGAGCGCGGCGAACGCGACGGAGACGACCCGCATCCGCGGGTCGCGGTCCGGCTCGCTGTAGGTGCGCAGCTGCTCCAGGTGGAGTCCGGCCACATCGCTCAGCCCGGTCTCCTCGGCCAGTTCGCGCCGGGCCGCGCTCTCCGCCGACTCGTCGGGCGCGAGGAACCCGCCCGGCAGCGCCCAGCGGCCCGCGTACGGCTCCTGGCCGCGTTCGACGAGCAGGATCTGCAGCCGGCCGGCGCGGAGCGTGAAGACGGCGAGGTCGACGGTGACGGCGAAGGGCTCGTAGGCGTGTTTGTCGTAGCCGTGCAGAGACATGCGGCAGCCCCCTTCCTTATTGGTCTCAACGACTCTAAAGGAGGGGGCTGCCGGGGACAAGCCCCCGGAGGACCCGGAAGGTCCGGACCTACAGGTCGACCTCCTGCATCAGCATGCCGACCTCGGTGTTGGACAGGCGCCGCAGCCAGCCCGACTTCTGGTCGCCGAGCGTGATCGGCCCGAAGGCGACCCGGACCAGCTTGTCGACGGGGAACCCGGCCTCGGCGAGCATGCGCCGCACGATGTGCTTGCGCCCCTCGTGCAGGGTGACCTCGACCAGGTAGTTCTTGCCGGTCTGCTCGACGACGCGGAAGTGGTCCGCCTTGGCGTACCCGTCCTCCAGCTGGATGCCGTCCTTGAGCTGCTTGCCCAGGTCGCGCGGGATCGGGCCCACGATGTGCGCGAGGTAGACCTTCTTCACGCCGTACTTGGGGTGGGTGAGGCGGTGCGCCAGCTCGCCGTGGTTGGTGAGCAGGATGACACCCTCGGTCTCGGTGTCGAGCCGCCCGACGTGGAACAGCCGCGTCTCACGGTTGTTCGTGTAGTCGCCCAGGCACTGCCGGCCCTCGTTGTCCTCCATCGTGGAGACGACGCCGGCGGGCTTGTTCAGGACGAAGAACTGGTACGACTGCGTGGCCACGGTCAGCCCGTCGACCTTGATCACGTCCTTGTCGGTGTCGACGCGCATGCCCTGTTCCAGCACGATCTCGCCGTTGACCTCGACGCGGGACTGCTCGACCAGCTCCTCGCAGGCACGGCGCGAGCCGTACCCGGCACGGGCCAGCACCTTCTGCAGCCGCTCGCCCTCCTGCTCGGCGCCGGGGAAGGTCTTGGGGAGCTTCACCTCCGGCTTGCCCGCGTACCGGTCGCGGTTGCGCTCCTCGGTCCGCGTCTCGTACTCGCGGGAGCGCGAGGGGGCCGTGCGGCCGCCGGACTGCTGCCCGCGCTTGGGGCCGCCCTTGGCACCGCCGCGCGCCGAGGCGCCGCGGCCCGACTTCGGGCCGTCCAGCGAGCCGCCGGGGCCCACGTCGTAGCGCCGCTCCTCGGGACGCGGGTTCTTGGGACGGGCGGGGCCTGCCTGCCGGTCGTCACGGGGGCCGCTCTGCCTGTCGTCGCGGTCGTTGCCGGCGCCCCGGAAGTTGCCGCGACCGCCGCCGCTGCCGCCCCGGCCGCCTCCGCCACCGCCACGGGGGCCTCCGCCACCACCGCCGCGGGGGCCGCCGCTGTTGCCGCGGGCGCCACCGCCGCTACCGCCGCGGCCGCCGCTGTTGCCACCACGGCTCCCGCCGTTGTTTCCGCTGCTGTTCCTGCCGCTGCTGCTTCGCATCAAAGATTCCGTCTAGTCGTCTGCGTGCTGGGTGTACTCGGAACCGGGCGCATCGGGTGCGTCCGGATCGAACGACGGAACCCCTTCCAGCGTCTCCGCCTCGATCGCGTCCGCCTCGGGGAGGAAGGGCGCGAGTTCCGGCAGCTCGTCCAGGCCGCGCAGGCCCATCCGCTCCAGAAAGTAGTTCGTCGTCCTGTACAGGATCGCACCTGTTTCGGGTTCCGCGCCCGCCTCCGCCACCAGCCCCCGCTGCAACAGGGTCCGCATGACCCCGTCACAGTTGACGCCGCGCACCGCGGAGACCCGCGACCGGCTCACCGGCTGGCGGTACGCGACGACCGCCAGGGTCTCCAGGGCGGCCTGGGTGAGCCGCGCGATCTGCCCGTCGAGCACGAACCCCTCGACGGCGTCCGCGTACGCGGGCCGGGTGTAGTACCGCCAGCCCCCGGCGACCCGCCGCAGCTCGAAGCCGCGTCCCTGCACGGTGTACTCGTCGGCCAGCTCCCGCAGCGCGTCGGCCACGGCCCGCCGGGGCCGCTGGAGGATCTTGGCGAGCTGCTCCTCGGTGGCGGGTTCGTCGACGACCATCAGCACCGCCTCCAGGGCGGGCCGCAGGGCCAGCGCCGCGACCCCGCTCTGCGCGTCCTCGGTCTCCGCCGTCATCCCGCACTCTCCTTCTTCTCCCCGGCCGCCGGCTCGGGCGCCCGGTCGAACTCGTCGGTCACCACGGGTTCCGCCGCGTCCGCGGCCCCGGTCCAGCGCACGAGCAGCTCCCCGAGCGCGGTCTCCTGGTCCAGGGCGACGACCTTCTCCCGGTACAGCTCCAGGAGCGCCAGGAACCGCGCCACCACGGTCAGCGTGTCCCCGGTGTCGGCCACCAGCTCCTGGAAGCTGGCCCGGCCCAGCTCCCGCAGCCGGGCCACGACGAGCCCGGCCTGCTCCTGCACGCTCACCAGCGGGGCGTGGATGTGCTCGACGTAGACCCGCGGCTTCGGCTTGGGCTGCATCGCCTTCACCGCGAGCCGGGCGAACCCCTCGGGGCCGATGCTGATGACGACGTCCGGGAGCAGCTCCGCATGGTGCGGCTCCAGCCCTACGGTGCGCGGGTGGCGCCGCGCCTCGTCGTCGAGCCGGCCGCTGAAGATGTCGGCGATGCGCTTGTACGCGCGGTACTGGAGCAGCCGCGCGAACAGCAGGTCACGGGCTTCCAGGAGCGCGAGGTCGGCCTCGTCCTCCACCTCGGCGGCGGGCAGCAGCCGGGCGGCCTTCAGATCGAGCAGGGTGGCCGCGACGACGAGGAACTCGGTGGTCTGGTCGAGGTCCCAGTCCGGACCCATCGCCCGGATGTGGGCCATGAACTCGTCGGTCACCTTCGACAGCGCGACCTCGGTGACGTCCAGCTTGTGCTTCGAGATGAGCTGCAACAGCAGATCGAAGGGCCCCTCGAAGTTGGCGAGCCGCACGGTGAACCGCCCGTCATCGGACCCGGACGCACCGACCGCAGGCTCGGAGGCGGGGCCGACGGGGTCGGCGAGGGCGGCGGGGTCGGCTTCGGAACCGGGCTTGAAGGCGGGCTCAGATCCGGAGACAGGCTCGGCGTCGGCCTCCCGCTCGGCCTCCCCGGCCGCGTCGGGCCCGGCGGCGGGCTCGGTCACGGGCGTCGGCGCCGGCCCGGGGCTCTCCCCCACCCCGGACCCGGGCGGGGCCTCGGCACCGCCCTGGGGCGGAGCCAGGGGCACCGCCCCGCGGCCCAGCGCGCGGCGGCGGGCGCCAGGGCCGGGCGGAGGGGAGGAATCGTTCACGGGCATCACTGCCGGAGGCTACCGCCGGAGCAGCTACCGCCCACGCAGCCGGCGGACGAGAATGCTCGCGTCCCCCCGGGACTCCAGGTCGGCCAGGACCACGGCGACCGCCTCGCGCACGATGCGGCCGCGGTCGACGGCGAGCCCGTGCTCCCCGCGCAGCACGAGGCGCGCGTGTTCGAGGTCCATCAGCTCCTCGGCGGAGACGTACACGGTGATCTTCTCGTCGTGCCGCTCACGTCCGCTGGGCCGCCGGTTGGCGGCGCGGGAACGGCGCCGGGCGGCCGCGGTCGAGCCGCGTCCGCCGGCAGAACCTTCCTGCACCCCGCCCGCACCGCGGCGGCCCGCCTTCTCGCCCGCGTCGGCGGCGCCCCGGCTGCGCGAGCCGGCCTCCGACTCGGCGTCGGCGGCGGTGTGCTCGGCGGACGGCCCGGTGGCCGCCTCGGCCTTGTCGCCGTCCTCGTCGTCCGCGCCGGACGACGCGGCGGCCGTCTCGTCGCTCTCGCCGGCCGGCCCGGGAACCCGCGGCTCACCGCCGGCCGGACGTCGCGGCGACGACGACTGAAGTGCCATTCCCCCGGTCGTACGGAACAGTTCGTCGGCCCCCGGCAGACTCACTCGGCGTGACACCGGGCGAGCACCTCCCTGGCGAGCTGGCGGTAGGCCGCGGCACCGACGGAGTTCGAGGCGTACGTGGTGATCGGCTCACCGGCGACCGTGGTCTCCGGGAAGCGGACCGTGCGCCCGATGACCGTGTGGTAGACGTGATCGTCGAAGGCCTCGACCACGCGGGCCAGGACCTCACGGCTGTGCACCGTGCGGGAGTCGTACATCGTGGCGAGGATGCCGTCGAGCTCCAGCTCGGGGTTGAGCCGCTCCTGCACCTTCTCGATGGTCTCCGTCAGCAGGGCCACCCCGCGCAGCGCGAAGAACTCGCACTCCAGCGGCACTATGACCTTGTGCGCGGCGGTCAGCGCGTTCACCGTCAGCAGGCCGAGCGAGGGCTGACAGTCGATCACGATGTAGTCGTAGTCGGCCATCAGCGGCTTCAGCGCCCGCTGCAGCGTGGACTCGCGCGCGACCTCGCTGACCAGCTGCACCTCGGCGGCGGACAGGTCGATGTTGCTCGGCAGCAGGTCCATGTTGGGCACGGCCGTCTTGAGCAGCACCTCGTCCGCGGACATCCCCCGCTCCATGAGCAGGTTGTAGACGGTGAGGTCGAGCTCCATCGGGTTCACACCCAGGCCCACCGAGAGGGCGCCCTGCGGGTCGAAGTCGACGAGCAGGACCCGGCGGCCGTACTCGGCGAGCGCGGCACCCAGGTTGATGGTCGACGTGGTCTTGCCGACGCCGCCCTTCTGGTTGCACATCGCGATGATCTTCGCCGGGCCGTGGTCGGTCAGCGGTCCTGGAATCGGGAAGTACGGCAGCGGGCGTCCGGTGGGGCCGACCCGCTCACGGCGCTGACGGGCAGCGTCCGGGGCGAGCGTGGCCGCGTACTCGGGGTCCGGCTCGTACTCGGCGTCGGGGTCGTAGAAGTGCCCCTCGGGGGACAGTTCGTCGTAGTCGGCGAAGTGGCTGTGTGTGTCGCCGCTTCGGTCGCCGGCCATGGCGTTCACGTGATGGCCATCCATGCTCTGGTGTGCTGTCTGCGTCGGCTTCTGTTCGGGGCTGCTCTGGTAGCCGCTCTGGTGGGCCGCGAAGGTACGCACAGCTACGGAGCCGACAGCTTGAAGCCCCGCGGTTCCCTGTCCGCCTGACTGGCCGCCTCCGGGAGTAAATGTCGACTCATTCACAAGTCGTCTTACCTCCTTGGATGTGACCAGGAACATTTATCGATAGGTCAGCGTGGCACCTTGCCGACGGTTGGCGACTCTATGGCGTGTCACCGCTCCGCAGCAACACAATCCGCCGTTCCCGACTCGATGTGTCGGCAAAGCAACACCCTCATGTCAAGGGCGTGCGACGCTTCTTCAGGGTGTTTTGCAGGTGCGCGAAACGGCTAAAGGGTTACGTTCGCGGCGAGTTGACCATGTCCGTACGCATGCGCTTACGGCCGGACCCTTCGCAAGGTCCGGCCGTAAGCGTGAGATTGACGACTTCTGTTGACGTCGCCTCGGGGCGCGCTCAGCCGAGCAGCGTCTCCAGCTCCAGGTGGTCGAGACCGTGTGCCTCCGCGACCTCCTTGTAAACCACCTTGCCGTCATGGGTGTTGAGGCCCAGGGCCAGCGCGGGATCGCGGCGCAGCGCGTCGGCCCAGCCGCGGTTGGCCAGCTCCACGATGTACGGGAGCGTGGCATTGGTCAGCGCGTAGGTCGAGGTGTTGGGCACGGCGCCGGGCATGTTGGCGACGCAGTAGAAGACCGAGTTGTGGACCGCGAAGGTCGGCTCGGCGTGCGTGGTCGGGTGCGAGTCCTCGAAGCAGCCGCCCTGGTCGATCGCGATGTCGACAAGGACACTTCCCGGCTTCATGCGCGAGACCAGCTCGTTGGTGACCAGCTTCGGCGCCTTGGCGCCGGGGATCAGCACCGCGCCGATCACGAGGTCGGCCTCCAGGCAGGCCTTCTCCAGCTCGAAGGCGTTGGAGACGACGGTCTGGATCTTCGTGCCGAAGATCTTGTCGGCTTCCTTGAGCTTGTTGATGTCCTTGTCGAGCAGGGTCACGTGGAAGCCCATGCCGATGGCGATCTGGGCCGCGTTCCAGCCCGAGACGCCACCGCCGATGACGACGGCGCGGCCGGCCAGGACGCCGGGGACGCCGCCGGGCAGCACACCGCGGCCGCCGTTCGCGGCCATCAGGTGGTAGGCGCCGACCTGCGGGGCCAGCCGGCCCGCGACCTCGGACATCGGGGCGAGCAGCGGCAGCTGGCGGCCGGCGGTCTCGACCGTCTCGTACGCGATCGCCGTGGTGCCCGACTCCAGCAGCGCGTCGGTGCACTCCTTCGACGCGGCCAGGTGCAGGTAGGTGAAGAGGGTCTGGTCCTTGCGCAGGCGGTGGTACTCCTCCGCGATCGGCTCCTTGACCTTCAGGAGCAGGTCGGCGACGGCCCACACCTCGTCCGCGGTCGTGAGGATCTCCGCGCCCGCCGCGACGTACTCCGTGTCCGGGATCGAGGAGCCCACACCGGCGTCTCGCTCGACGAAGACCTGGTGGCCGTGGCGCACGAGCTCGTGCACGCCGGCGGGGGTGATGGCCACCCGGAACTCGTTGTTCTTGACCTCGCGGGGGATGCCGACCTTCATCGTCGATCACGGTCCTTGGCTCAGGGGATGTACCGGTCATTGCACTGCATACCAGTGCGCCGACGGACACACCGGAGAGCGCCACGGAAGTACGCGGCGGAGCCAGTCTAATGAAGGTTTTCTCGCTGTCTAGCCTTTCGAACCATCAATCTTCTGCGGAAGCACTACGGGTTTCGCAGGTGTTAGCGGCCTGTTCCGAAGGGTTTGCTTGTAGAGCACCACCTCCGGCACCGCCGGCCAGCTCCTCTCCCAGCATGCGCTCGGCCGCACCCCGGTGCAGCTTGGCCGCGGCGGGGTCGCCGAGCCGCTCCAGCGTGTCCGCGAGGCGCACCTGGAGCGCCGCCTGCAGCCGTACGTCCTTGGCCTGCCGCGCCCACTCGACCGCCTCCTGGCAGGTGCAGAGGGACTCCTCGGGCCGCCCGGCGTACTCCTGCACCCGGGCCAGCTCGCTCAGGGCCCGGGCCTGCGCGGCGATGTCGCCCTCCTTGCGGTACGCGGCGACGGCCGAGCGCCAGCCGCGCAGCGCCTCGCCGTAGCGGCCCGCGTACGTGTGAACGGTGGCGATGCGCCCGTGCAGCCGCGCGGCGTCCGCCCGCTCCCCCCGGGTGAGCCGCTGGGCGAGCGCCCGGCCGTACCAGTCCGCGGCCCGCTGCCAGTCCCCGAGCGCCTGGTGCGCACCGCCTACGGATTCCATCGCGCGGCCGGTCGCGTACGGGTCCTGCGCAGCCCGTCCGGCGTCCAGCGCGGCCCGGTAGCGCGCCAGGGCCTCCAGGGTGCGGCCGGTCCCGGCGTCGAGGTCGGCGAGGTTGAGCAGCGCGGCCGCCTTCTCCCGTGGCAGGTTCCGGCGCTCGGCCACGTCGAGGACGAGCCGGTGGATCACGTACAGCTCGGGCGCGGCGGACTCGGCGCCCCGGTGCGCGACCAGGGCCCGCGCCAGGGCGGCCATCAGCCGCCGGGCCAGGGTGTCCAGTTCGCCGTCGGCCACGGCGAGGCGGGCCGCGGCGAGCAGGGCGGGCTGCCGCGCGCGCAGCCACTCCGCGGCGGCGGCCCGGTCCGGGAACCGCAGGGCGCTGGGCAGCCCGGCGAGCTTCTTGCGGGCCGGGGCGGCGTCGGGCTCGGTCACCGCGCGGCAGGAGGTCAGCAGCCGGACGGTCCGTTCCAGCATGCGGGCGCGGGCCAGCTGGAGTTCGGCGGGCCGGTCGAGCGTCTCGGTGAGGCCGCGCAGCAGGGGCACGAGGCAGCCCGGCACCTCGTACTGCGGCACCCGTGAGCCGACGGCCCGCACGAACCCGAGGGTGACGAAGTCGTCGAGAGTGGTGCGGGCCGCGGAGACGGAGCAGCCCGCGAGCGCGGACGCGGTGTGCGGGTCGACGTACCCCTCGGGCGCCAGGGACAGGTAGCGCAGTATCCGCGCGGCGGGGCCGGCCAGGCCGGCGTAGGAGTGCCGGAAGACGCGGGCGAGGGCGGAGCCGTCCCCCGTGTCGTCGGCGGCGTGCAGCTGCCGGGCCAGGTCGGCCACGGATTCCTTGGGGCGCCGGGCGAGCCAGCCGCCGGCGATCTCCAGAGCGGCGGGTTCGGCGCCGCACAGTTCGACCAGGGACTCGGCGGAGCGCGGGTCGCAGGTGATCCGGACGGACCCGGTGTGCCGGCTGAGGAACTCCAGCGCGGCCTTCGTGTCGAGCCCGCCGAGCGTGCAGGGCCGGACGTCCGCGATCCCGGTGAGCGGCCCCTCGGCGACGGCGACGACCAGGCAGTCCGGGGTGTCCGGGAGCAGCGGGTCGACGTGCTCGGCGCTGCCCGCGTCGTCGAGCAGCAGCACGACGCGGCGGACGGACAGCCCCTCGCGCAGCCGCTCGGTCAGGTCCTCGGCCGATTCGCCGGGAGGCGCGGGCAGATCGAGCGCGTCCAGCAGCTCACGGGCGACGCGTCCGGTCGGTACGGGGGTGCCGTCGGGGCTGGTCAGGCGGGTGCGCAGGGCTCCGTCCGGGTAGCGGTCGGCGACCTGGGAGAGGAGTTCCTCGGCGAGGGCGGTGCGGCCGGTGCCGGGGCGTCCCGCGATCAGCAGGACGCGGGCGCGGGGGGCCTTGCGGCCGGAGAGGGTGTCGAGTCCGGCCCGCTCGATGTCGGAGCTCAGCTCTTTCAACTCGCGCCTGCGACCCAGGAACTGACGACCGGTCACGGATGGCTCGCGGTGGGGGCGGCGGCGGGTGCGGGCCTGCGTGGAGCCGGGCTCGACCGCCGTCTCGTCGTCCGATTCGACCGCCTGATCCGTCACGGGTCACGCTCCGTCTCACCCATCCCCTCCGGGGGTCGGCAGGGGCGGAGCCGAGCCTAGTTCAGGGTGTACGGGTGCCTCCGGCGGACGGCGCGCGGAAGTCCCCTGATCGGATCAGCGGATGGTCGTATCGGGGGGCGTCCGGCCGGTGCGGTCTCGTCGCCGGGTGCGCGTCTCGTCGTGGCTGGTCGCGCAGTTCCCCACGCCCCTGGAGCATGCGGCTGCGCCGCAGCTCCACGGCCCGGTGAGATGCCGCACGCAGTGCGCATCTCAGGGGTGCGGGGAACTGCGCGAGAAGCCCCACCGGCCCGCGGCCGGACAACTATTGCCCGGCCGCACCCATACAGCCCCGCAGAAACCTGCGCCCAGACCCGGATCAGGCCTCGAACGGCCGGGCAGGCCACGCCGCCTCAGCGGGACGCAACGCGTCGAGCCCCTCCCCCGCAAGCGCCGCGCTCAGCGAAAGCACCCCTACCACCAGGCAGTTGTTGTGCAGGTCACCGGCGAGCACCCCCCGCACCAGATCCTGGAGCGGCACCCGCGCCAGCTCCATGTCCGCCTCCTCGTCCTCCACCGCGAACCGGTCCCCCTGCGCCTCGGAGAGATCCCGCGCGAGGAAGACGCGGACGGCCTCGGAGCAGCCGCCGGGCGTCGTGTAGACATCGGTGAGGACCCGCCAGTCCTCGGCCTTCACATACGCCTCTTCGTACAGCTCGCGCTGCGCCGCGTGGAGCGGGTTCTCGCCGGGGACGTCGAGGAGGCCGGCCGGGATCTCCCAGAGCTTCATGCCCACGGGGTGCCGGTACTGCTTGAGGACCAGGACACGCCCCTCGCCGTCGAGGGCGAGGACGGCCACCGAGCCCGGATGCACCTGGTAGTCGCGGCGGGCCACCGACCCGTCGGGCATGACGACGTCGTCGGTGCGCACGGAGGTCTTGTTCCCGACGAAGGGGGTCTCGGTCGCCCGGACCTCCCACTGCTCGGCGGTGTCCTTGATCGTCGTCATGTCGACACGTCCTCCCACGCACGCAAAAGAAACCGGGGCACGTGCCGCATAAGGCACGCACCCCGGTAACCGTACATCGCTCCTGCGCCAGGCCTTACTTGGCCTTCTTGCCCCCCGCGGCGGCCACCTTGCGCGCGACGGCGGCCTTCACGAGACCGGCGAAGAGCGGGTGCGGACGCGTCGGGCGCGAGCGCAGCTCCGGGTGGGCCTGGGTGGCGACCAGGTAGGGGTGGACCTCGCGCGGGTACTCGACGTACTCGACGAGCTTGCCGTCCGGGGAGAGGCCGGAGAACTGCAGTCCGGCCTTCTTCTCCAGCTCGGCGCGGTAGGCGTTGTTCACCTCGTAGCGGTGGCGGTGGCGCTCCTCGACGTACTCCTTGCCGTCGTACACCTCGCGCACGAGGGATCCCTCGGCGAGCTTGGCCGGGTACATGCCGAGGCGCATGGTGCCGCCCATGTCGCCCTCACCGGCGACGATGTCGAGCTGCTCGGCCATCGTGGCGATGACCGGGTGGCCGGTGGCGGGGTCGAACTCGGTGGAGTTGGCGTCCGGCACGTCGGCGAGGTTGCGCGCGGCCTCGACGACGATGCACTGCAGGCCCAGGCAGAGGCCGAGCAGCGGCACCTTGTTCTCGCGGGCGAAGCGGATCGCGCCGACCTTGCCGGAGACGCCGCGCTCGCCGAAGCCGCCGGGGATGCAGATGGCGTCGACGTCGCCGAGCTGCTTCGCGGCGCCCGCCGGGGTCTTGCAGTCGTCCGAGGTGACCCACTTGATCTTGACGCGGGCCTTGTTGGCGAAGCCGCCGGCGCGCAGCGCCTCGGTCACCGACAGGTAGGCGTCGGGCAGGTCGATGTACTTGCCGACCAGGGCCATGACGATCTCGTGGTCGGGGTTGTGGACGCGGTCGAGCAGGTCGTCCCAGGTCGTCCAGTCCACGTCGCGGAAGGGCAGGTCCAGCTTGCGGACGACGTAGGCGTCCAGGCCCTCGCCGTGCACGGTCTTCGGGATGTCGTAGATCGAGCGGGCGTCGGGGCAGGCCACGACGGCGTCCTCGTCCACGTCACACATCAGCGAGATCTTGCGCTTGATCGCGATGGGCACCTCGCGGTCGCAGCGCAGCACGATGGCGTCGGGCTGGATGCCGATGTTGCGCAGGGCCGCCACCGAGTGCTGGGTGGGCTTGGTCTTCAGCTCGCCGGAGGGGCCGATGTAGGGCAACAGCGAGATGTGCACCACGAACACGTTGTCCCGGCCGACCTCGTGGCGGACCTGGCGGACGGTCTCCAGGAACGGCAGCGACTCGATGTCGCCGACCGTGCCGCCGACCTCGGTGATGACGACGTCGACCTCGTCTGTCGCCATCCGCCGGATGCGGTGCTTGATCTCGTTCGTGATGTGCGGGATGACCTGGACGGTGTCGCCGAGGTACTCGCCGCGCCGCTCCTTGGCGATGACCTGCGAGTAGACCTGGCCGGTGGTGACGTTGGCCGAGCCGTCGAGGTCGACGTCGAGGAAGCGCTCGTAGTGGCCGATGTCCAGGTCGGTCTCGGCTCCGTCGTTCGTGACGAAGACCTCACCGTGCTGGAAGGGGTTCATCGTGCCGGGGTCGACGTTCAGGTACGGGTCGAGCTTCTGCATGACCACACGGAGGCCCCGGGCCTTGAGCAGCATCCCGAGGCTGGAGGCGGTGAGGCCCTTGCCGAGGGAGGAAGCGACACCCCCGGTGACGAAGATGTGCTTGGTCGTCGTGGATTTGGGCGTCATGGCCAAGAGGGGGCTCCCGTGGTCGCGGTCTGGAGGGTGCGTACCGGCGTGCTCTCCGGACTTCAGGGGGGAGGCGCCGTCGCTGCGGTTCGGGGGTTCGATGACCACCGGCTCACGGGCTACCAGGGTATCAGCGACGGGACGAGGGTGCTTCCGGCCACGCTCCGCGCACACTCCACCACGGGGTCACATCATCGTCACTCGACGGTCACCCATTCGGCGCAGGTAGGTTGGCACGAGCGGCAAGCGGATCACTTGGGTGCGACGTATCCTGCTCGGACAGTCGGCTGTCGAGTCACACAGGAAAACGGCACCACAACGGCACCACCCCGTCCGTTCCCGACCGTTCGCCGGAGCACGTAGCCGCACTCCGGCCCCGCCGGAGACAACCGGCTCGTCAGTTCGTTTGACAACGACGTACCCCCACGACGTATCAAGACGATCCGTCTGACCCACAATCGACCGTTGACCATCTATACCGTTGACCGCTGACCGCTGAGACCCATTGCGAACGTCCCGTGCCACGCTGGAGCGGCTCCGGGGCGTACGTGGCCGTTCGACTGGAGACGCACGTGGCCGGGCGCATCGAGGATTACGCACTTATCGGAGACATGCAGACCGCCGCCCTGGTCTGCCGGGACGGCACAGTCGACTGGCTGTGCCTGCCCCGCTTCGACTCGCACGCCATTTTCGCCGGGCTGCTCGGCACCGAGGACCACGGGTTCTGGCGCCTCGGTCCCGCGCACGCCGAGGACGAGAAGCCGCCGACCGCGGCCCGCCGCCGCTATCTCGGGGACTCGCTGATCCTGGAATCCGAATGGGACACCCAGGACGGCGCCGTCCGCGTCACCGACTTCATGCCGCCGCGTGACGGCGCGCCCCAGCTGACCCGGATCGTGGAGGGCCTCAGCGGCCGCGTCCCGATGCGTTCGGCGCTGCGGATGCGTTTCTCGTACGGGCGGATCACGCCCTGGGTGCACAAGGTCGACGCCCGCACGGTCGCGGTGGCCGGCCCGGACTCCGTCTGGCTGGACTCCGAGGCGGAGACGTACGGCGAGGACCTGACGACCTACTCGGACTTCACGGTGGAGCCCGGCGAGCAGATCGCGTTCACCATCCAGTGGCAGCCCTCGCACAAGGACCAGCCGCCGGTGCCGGATCCGCGCGGCGCCCTCGCGGCGACGGAGGAGTTCTGGCGCGAGTGGGTCGGGCACTGTACGTACCACGGCCCCTACCGCGAGGCCGTGGTGCGCTCCCTGATCACGCTCAAGGCGCTGACGTACGCGCCGACCGGCGGCATCGTCGCCGCGCCCACCACGTCGCTGCCGGAGGAGATCGGTGGCGTGCGCAACTGGGACTACCGGTACACCTGGCTGCGGGACGCGGCGATCACCCTGTCGTCGCTGCTGCGCACCGGCTACCGCGAGGAGGCCCGGGCCTGGCGCGAGTGGCTGCTGCGGGCCGTCGCGGGCGACCCGGAGAACCTCCAGATCATGTACGGCATCGCCGGCGAGCGCGAGCTCGGCGAGGCGGAGCTGGACTGGCTGCCCGGTTACGAGAACTCAGGCCCCGTGCGGGTCGGGAACGGGGCGGCGCACCAGCTCCAGCTCGACGTGTACGGCGAGGTCACCGAGGCGCTGCACCTCGCGCACATGACGGGCCTCGCCCGCAACGACTACGCCTCGCTGCTCCAGCTGAAGCTCATCCGGTACCTGGAGAAGCACTGGGACGAGCCGGACGAGGGCATCTGGGAGGTGCGCGGCCCGCGCCGGCACTTCGTGCACTCGAAGGTGATGGCCTGGGTCGCGGTCGACCGGACCATCAAGCTGGTGGAGTCGGGCGACGCGGACGGCCCGCTGGAGGAGTGGCGCGAGCTGCGCGACGACATCCACCGGGACGTGTGCGAGCGGGGCTACGACCCGGAGCGCAACACCTTCACGCAGTCCTACGGCAGCAAGGAGCTGGACGCGTCGCTGCTGCTCATCCCGCAGATGGGCTTCCTGCCGCCGGACGACAAGCGCGTCATCGGCACGATCGAGGCGATCCAGCGGGAGCTGTCGACGCCGGACGGCTTCATCCTGCGCTACCCGACCGACGGGGAGGCCGCGGGGCTCGACGGGCTGCCCGGAGACGAGGGGGCCTTCCTCGCCTGCTCGTTCTGGATGGCGGACGACCTGGCGATGATCGGCCGGGTCGACGAGGCCCGCAAGCTCTTCGAGCGCCTCCTCGCCCTCCGCAACGACCTGGGCCTGCTCGCCGAGGAGTGGGACCCGCACCTGAAGCGCCAGGTCGGCAACTTCCCGCAGGCCTTCAGCCACGTGCCGCTGATCGACACGGCCCTGCGGCTGACCTCGTCGGGTGCCTACAGCGGCTGACCCCGGCATGCCCGTGGAGCGGCCGCGCCGGTAGCGTCCGCTCCATGGACAGCTCCCCCGCCCCGCAGAACGTCCCCGGTGGCATCACCGTGCAGCGCGCCCTGGAACTGCCGGGGCTGCGCAGCGGGCTGCCCGAGGTGGTGGCGGGCGCGGACCGGCTCCAGCGGACGGTGCGCTGGGTGCACGCGGGCGAGGTCCCCAACATCGCGTCGCTGCTCAAGGGCGGCGAACTGCTGCTGAGCACGGGGTACGGCATCGGGACCCGGCCCGCCGAGCAGCGGGCCTTCGTGCGCAAGCTGGCCGAGCGGGGCATCGCCGCGCTCGTGATCGAGCTGGGGCAGCGGTTCGCGCGGCTGCCCGCGGCGCTCGTGGACACGGCGCGCGCCGCCGGGTTGCCGCTGGTGCAGCTGCACCGCGAGGTGCCCTTCGTGACGGTCACCGAGGAGATCCACACCGAGATCGTCAACGGGCACTACGCGCTGCTCCAGCGGGCCGAGGAGGTGCACCGCCGGTGCACCGAGGCGCTGCTCGGCGGCGGCGGTGTCCCCCAAGTACTGCGCATCCTGGCCGGGTTCAGCGGCAACCCGGTCTTCCTGGAGACCGTCGACGGACAGCTCCTGTACGCGGCCGGGGTCGCCGCCGATGTCGCCGATCCGCTCCAGGTGTGGCAGGGCATGCGCGGCACCCACCAGGACGAGCCGCCCGGCGGGGCCGTGCTGGTGGATGTGCCCGGCGGCGGGCCCGGGGCCGGTTCGGTGCGGGCGCGGCTCGTACTGCTGCCGGCGTCGGCGCCGCTCGCGCCGGTCCACCGGATCGCGGCGGAGCGGGCCGCCGGGTCGCTGGCCGTGGTGCTGATGCAGGCCCGGCAGGAGGAGGAGCTGGCGGCGCGCGGGCGCGGCGACTTCCTCACCGACCTCGCGGAGGGCCGGATCGCGCCGCAGGACGCTCCCGCGCAGGCCCGGGTCCTCGGTTTCAAGCCCGGCCAGGGCCCGCTGCTCCCGGTGGTGATGCGGCTGCCGGAGGCGTCGGCCAACTCCGTGGGCCTCTCCCCCGGCGGGGGCGGGTGGGCGGTGCTCGCCCGGGCCGTGTCGGAGGAGCTGGCCTCGGTCGGAGTGCCGGTCCTGCTGGGCGTACGTCCCGTCGAGGGGCGGGTGCCGCTGCTGATCGGGCTGCGCTCGGAAGGCGAGCGGGTGACGGTCGCGGAGCGGGTCGGGGCGGCGCTGCGGGCCGGGGTGGAGCGGGCCGGGATGCGGCGGGCGGGCGCCAAGGCCTCGGTCGTGGTGGTCGGCGGCGCGGGCGGCTGGGCCGCGGCGGCCGCGGGGCTGCGGCACGCGGCGGAGACGGCGACGGCGGCGCAGGGCCTGGAGGACCGGGCCTGGTACGACGCGCGGCGCCTGGACATCGACCTGTTGCTGTGGCGGCTGCACTGCCACGACGAAGAGGCGCTGGCGGCGTTCGTGGAGCGGGCGATCGGCCCGCTCCAGGAGCACGACAAGCGGGCGAAGCCGCCGCTGCTGCCGACGCTGCAGATCTATCTGGCGCACGCCGGCCGCAAGGCGGAGACGGCGCGGGAGCTGCACCTGAACCGCCAGACCCTCTACAACCGGCTGGCCCGGATCGGGGAGCTGCTCGCCGCGGACCTGGACGATCCGCAGACGGTGCTCGCGCTGAGCCTGGCACTGCGGGCCCGCCGCCACGTGCCGTGACCGGCGCCGCGCGGCCGGACGGTTTCAGAAGGCGCCGGTCAACTCGTCGTACACGCTGAGGACTTGGGCGATGGTGGCGTCCTCGGTCGGCCAGGACGCGGCCTGCGCGCTGCCCAGCTCCTTCAGCTGCGCACGGCGCCCGGGGTCGGCCAGCAGCCGCTCGACGGCCCGGGCCAGCGCCGGGGCGTCACCGTACGGCACCAACTCGGCGGCGTCCCCCACCAGTTCGGGCGTGCCGCCGACCTCGGTCGCGACCAGCGGCACCCGCGCGAGCAGCGCCTCCTGCGCGAGCAGCGAACGCGACTCCCAACTGCTGGGCAGCAGCGCGATGTCGGCGGCGGGCAGCAGCTCGGCGACGTCGTCGCGCCGGCCGGCCAACCGCACCGGCAGCCCCTCGCCGGTGATCCGCCGCTGGAGCGCGGCCCGTTCGGGCCCCTCCCCGGCGATGACGAGCAGCGGGGCGGGGTCGAGGTCGAGCCAGGCGTGCGCGGCGTCGAGCAGTACGTCGTAGCCCCGGTGCCGCTCCAGGCTGCCCACGGCCATCAGCAACGGGCGGTCCGCGGCGCCGAGTTCGGCCCGGGTCTTCAGGCGGGCGCGCTCGGCGTCCTCGGGGTCGTCGGGCTCGGCCCGGCCGGGACGGCGCGGCAGCGAGGAGACGGCGGCGAGCCGGGCGTCGCGGGCGCCCCGGGCCCGGGCCCGGTCGACCAGGTCCGAGGAGGTGCCGAGGACCACGGACGCGGCCCGGGCCACCCGCCGCTCCAGGACCCGCAGCAGATGGGCGCGGGGCCCTTCGGCGGAGGAGCGGGTGTGCCAGGTGACGACGAGGGGGACGCGGCGGCCGTGGAGCGCGAGGGCGGCGCGCAGGGCGGCGTGCAGGCCGTGCGCGTGCACCAGGTCCGCGTCGGCGCAGGCCGCGCGGAGCGCGGCGACGGACGCCGGGTCGCTGCGGCGCGGCACCGCGAGGTGGTGGGCGCCGACGTCGCCGAACCCGTACGCGTGCTCGGCCTCGGACGGAGCGCAGACCGTGACGCGCACCCCGCGGGCGACGAGTCCGGCGGCCAGCGACCGGACGTGGGCGCTGCTGCCCGCGCTGCCGCCGCCCAGCACCTGCACGGTGCGCAGCGGCGACTGTCCGTGGGCTGAGTGGCTGCTCACGTGGCTCACGCGGCGGGGCTCCTGAGGGTTCGGTTCGGGTGGTCCAGGCCAAGGATGCCAGCCCGTACGGGCGTTCCGGCACCGGCCACGGTCCCCCACCGGGCCGCCTCAGGCAACCCGGCGCACCGGACCACCCGCACGGGTGAGGTGACGGACGGCGGCCCGCCCGGCGCCGGGGCCCTCACCGAGGGCCGTCCGGCCCTTTCGCGGCCCACGCGCTCACCCGCTCCCCGCAGGCGGCCGCCGCCACGAGACCGGCGGCGTGCGCGACGAGTCCGGCCCGCCCGTTGCCCGCGACGATGGCGACGCCGAGCGCCCCGCCGAGGGCGTGCGCCCCGGCGTCGCCGAGCATGCCGCGCTCGGCGAGGTCGTCCGGGAGCACGGCCGCGGCGGCCCCCATCGGCGCCGCGGCGAGCGATCCGCGCAGCAGTCCGGCGCTGCCGAGGGCGAGAGCGGCCTGCGCCGCGCGTCCGGGGCGTACGTCGACGAGGTTGAGGAAGTGCGCGGTGCCGGCCACGACGACGCCGGCCAGCACCCGGTCGGCCCACCGCTCCTTGAGCAGCGTGCCGGCGACGAGACCGGCCGCCGAGATGCCGAACAACTTCACGGCGCCGCTGGTGAGTTCGCCCTGCCGCAGCGCGCCGAGGTGGGCGCGCGGGCCGCGCCGCGGATCGTCCGCCCCGGCCACGTCGTCGTACGCGCCGCAGGCTCCGGCGGTGAGCGTGACGAGGAGGGCGGCGCCCCGGGCGCCCGGGTCCGCGGCGAGCGCCCCCGTCGCGACGCCCACCGTGACGGCGGGCCCGGCACACAGATCGACGTCCCGGCCCGCGTGGTTCTTGCGGTCCCACAGCGGCGCGCCGCCCGGCTTGGTGCGGCGCAGCACGGTGCGGGCGGCGCAGGTGAGGCCGCCGGCGAGGGCGGCGGTGCGCAGGGTGCGGGCGAGGTCGGTCATGGCCTCAACCTTAGGGCCGCCCGCGCTCCGGGGCGGCCCCGTGCCCCGCGCGCTACGCGTCCGCCCGCGCCGCCTCGAGGAGTTCCTCCGCGTGGGCCCGTGCCGTCTCCGAGTCCTCCTGTCCGGCGAGCATCCGCGACAACTCCCGTACGCGGTCCTCGCCTTCGAGCACGGTGACTCCGGAGCGCGTCACCGTTCCGTCGTTCGTCTTCTCGACCAGGAGCTGGCGGTCGGCGAACGCCGCGACCTGCGGCAGGTGCGTGACGACCACGACCTGCGCCGACTTGGCGAGCTTGGCGAGGCGCCGGCCGATCTCGACCGCCGCCTTGCCGCCGACACCGGCGTCGACCTCGTCGAAGAGGTAGGTGGGGACGGGGTCGGTACCGGCGAAGACGACCTCCACCGCGAGCATCACCCGGGACAGCTCGCCGCCGGACGCGCCCTTGGCGATGGGGCGGGGCGGCGCCCCGGGGTGCGGCGCGAGCAGAAGCTCGACCTCGTCGACGCCGCTGGGCCCGCAGGCCACGGTCCGGCCGTCGACCTCGACGCCGTCCGCCGCGCCGGTCTCCGTCTGCCGGATGTCGAAGGAGACCCGGGCGTGCGGCATGGCGAGCGACGCCAGCTCGTCGGTGACGGCGGCCGCGAACCGGGAGGCGGCCTCGGTGCGGGCACGCGTCAGCTCCTGCGCGAGCGCGCCCAGTTCGCCGCGGAGCGCGTCGCGCTCGGCGGTGAGTTCGTCGATGCGCTCGTCGTCGCCGTCGAGTTCGAGCAGCCGCTG
Source organism: Streptomyces sp. NPDC006552 (assembly GCF_040611655.1). Lineage (NCBI taxonomy): Bacteria > Bacillati > Actinomycetota > Actinomycetes > Kitasatosporales > Streptomycetaceae > Streptomyces > Streptomyces sp. NPDC006552. The sequence continues at coordinate 11,771 of NZ_JBEXOS010000048.1, read as the reverse complement.
GGCGCCGGCCTCGGCCCAGGCGAGTACGCCGCTGACGTCCTCGCCGTACTTGCGGGTGAGCTGGGTGAGGGCGGCCCGGCGCTCCTCGACGGCCGAGAGCCGCAGCGGGTCGGCGTCCAGGTCGTCGGCGTACCCGGCGAGTTCGGCGGCGACGTCGGTGAGCAGGATCTGCACCTCGCCGATCCGCTCGGCGAGCGTGGCGAGGGCCGGGTCGTGGGAGCGTACGGCGTCCAGGGCCCGGCCGGCGCCGCCGACCAGGGTCGTGGCGTCCACGCTCTCGGGGTCCTCCGGGTTCCCGGCGAGCGCGGCGTGCGCGACGGCGGCGGCCGACGCGAGCGCCTCCGCGTGCCCGAGCCGCGAGGCCTCCTCGGCCAGCTCCACGTCCTCCCCCGCGCGCGGCTCGACGGCGGCGATCTCCTCCAGTCCGAACCGCAGCAGGTCCGCCTCCTGCGCCCGCTCCCGGGCGCGCGTGGTGATCTCGTCGAGGTCGGCGCCGACGGCCTTGAGCCGCTTGTACACGGCCGCGTACTTGGCGAGCGGCCCCGCGACGGCGTCCCCGGCGTACCGGTCGAGCGCCTGGCGCTGCCGGCCGAGCTTCAGCAGGCCCTGCTGGTCGGTCTGGCCGTGCACGGCGACCAGCTCGTCGGCCAGCTCGGCGAGGACGCCGACCGGCACGGACCGCCCGCCCAGGTGCGCCCGCGAGCGCCCCTCGGCCGACACGGTCCGGCTGACCAGCAGCACCCCGTCGTCCAGCTCGGCGCCGGCCTCCTCGGCGCGCAGCGCGGCGCCCGAGCCGGCGGGCACGGCGACGCGCCCCTCGACCACGGCGTTCTTCGCGCCGATCCGCACGAGCGCGGGGTCGGCCCGCCCGCCGAGCAGCAGCCCGAGGCTGGTGACGACCATGGTCTTGCCCGCGCCGGTCTCGCCGGTCACCGCCGTGAAGCCGGGTGACAGCTCGACCACCGCGTCGTCGATGACTCCGAGCGACCGTATCCGCATCTCCTCCAACACGGACACGACCTTACGAGGTCCCGCCCCCTCCATGCGACGGCCCCCATCCCCAGTGCCCCGAAAGGGGCGCGGAGAACTGCGCGCTCAACCCCCACCGGACCGCGGACGACAACGCACCTCCCAGACCCGGGCGGGACCCGGCCGAACCACATACAGGCCGGTCAAGACCCCGGGCCCCCAAGGCCGCGGCTACTGCGGAGCACCCCGCCACCCAGCCACCGGCAGCGCGAACTTGGCCACGAGCCGATCGGTGAACACGGCATGATGCAACCGAGCGAGCCGCACCGGCACGGCCCCCCGCCGCACCTCCACCCGCGCCCCGGCGGGCAACCCCACCGTCCGCCGCCCGTCGCACCAGAGCACCCCGTGCGGCGTGTCCGGCTGCACCTCGACGGCCAGCACCGAGTTCGGCGAGGTCACCAGGGGCTTGGCGAACAGGGCGTGCGCGCTGATCGGCACCATGAGCAGCGCCTCGACCTCCGGCCAGACCACGGGCCCGCCCGCCGAGAACGCGTACGCCGTCGACCCGGTCGGGGTCGCGCACACGATCCCGTCGCAGCCGAACCCGGTGACGGGCCGCCCGTCGATCTCCAGGACGACCTCGAGCATCCGCTCGGGCTCGGTCTTCTGCACGGCGGCCTCGTTCAGCGCCCAGTCGCGGTGCACGACGTCCCCGTTGTGGTGCACGACGACGTCGATCGTCATGCGCTCCTCGACCTCGTACTCCTTGGTGACGACCCGGTCGACGACCTGGTCCAGGTCGTCGCGCTCGGCCTCCGCCAGGAATCCGACGCGCCCCAGGTTCACGCCGAGCATCGGCACCCCGGAGGCGCGGGCGAACTCGGCCCCGCGCAGCAGTGTCCCGTCGCCGCCGAGCACGATGAGCAGCTCGGCCCCGTCGAGACAGGCGGGCGTGGCCTCCTTCACCAGCTCGACCTCGGGCGGCAGCGGCAGGTCGGGCGCCTCCGACTCCAGGACCCGCACCCCGAGGCCGTGCCTCAGCAGGCCCTGCACGACGCGCTCGGCGCTGCGGATGGCCGCGGGCCGCCCGGTGTGCGCGAGCAGGAAAACAGTACGAGCTCGGGTCTGTGTCAACGCGGCCCCTCCGCCACTGCACGGTCAACGTCGGCCGGGTCCAGCACGGGTGCCCCGGCACGCAGCCACAGAAAGTACTCGACGTTCCCGGACGGCCCGGGCAGGGGGCTCGCGGTGACGCCCCGCACGCCGAGCCCGAGCTTGAACGCCTGTGCGGCCACGCCCCGCACCGCCTCGGCCCGCAGCTCGGGGCTGCGTACGACGCCGCCGCTGCCGAGCCGCTCCTTGCCGACCTCGAACTGCGGCTTGACCATGAGGACCAGATCCGCGCCGGGCGCCGCACACCGGGCCAGGGCGGGCAGCACCAGGCCCAGCGGGATGAAGGACAGGTCCCCGACCACGAGGTCCACCGGCACTCCGTCGATCGCCTCCACCGTCAACTCGCGTACGTTCGTCCGGTCCTTGACGGTGACGCGGTCATCGCTCTGGAGCGACCAGGCGAGCTGTCCGTAGCCGACGTCGACGGCGACGACGTGCGCCACCCCGGCCCGCAGCAGGACGTCGGTGAAGCCGCCGGTCGACGCCCCGGCGTCGAGCGCCCGCCGCCCCTCCACCGCGAGCCCCTGGGGCGCGAAGGCGGCCAGCGCGCCGGCGAGCTTGTGCCCGCCGCGCGAGACGTACTCGGGGTCGTCGTCGTCCGGCGCGACGACGATCGCCGCGGCCTTCTCCACCTGCGTCGCCGGCTTGGTCGCGACGATCTTGCCGACGGAGACCCGGCCGGCCGCGATCAGCTGACTGGCGTGCTCGCGCGAACGGGCCAGCTCACGGCGGACGAGTTCGGCGTCGAGGCGGATACGTGCCACACCTGCCACGTCGGTTCAGCTCCTGTGCTCATACGGGGAAGACGGCCGGGGCGGAGCGTCCAGCGCGGTCAGCGCGGTCCGCAGCCCCTGGTGTACATCCTCGTACACCTCGGCATGGCCGTCCGCCGCGAGGTGGTCCACGTCGCCGAGCCGCTCCAGCAGGGCGTCCACGTCCGGGTCGCCGGTGGGGGTGCGGTCGACGCCGAGCGGGGCGGGCCCCGCGGGCTCGTACGACGGTTCGCCGGGGACCTGTGTCTCGGCCGGTGCCTCGGTCCCGGCGGGGATCTCGCTCATGCCCCGACGCTACCCCGGAAGCCCCGTGTACGGTCGATCACGATGGCGACGACGCAGGAGTGCCGGGCGGCACTCGACAGACTCTCGGACACCATGGCGGGCGCGGACGGGGAGGTCCGGGCCGCCGCGGCGCTCGACCGCACCCTCAGCTGCCACGTCACGGACCTGGACGTGACGTTCTCCGGGCGGCTGCGGGACGGCCGGATCGAGGTGCTCGCCACCCGGCCCGGACCGCCCGCGGAGAAGGCGCAGCTGCGCCTCGCGATGACGGGCGAGGACCTGGTGGCGCTGGTGGAGGGCCGGCTGAACTTCGCGAAGGCCTGGGCCTCGGGCCGCGTCCGCCTTGAGGCATCCTTCCGCGACCTGCTGCGCCTCAGGACGCTGCTTTAGCCACGGCCGGGGCCGGGGCCGGGACGACGGGCTGCTTCCGCGCCTTGCGGGCCGCGGGCACCACCAGCGGAGTTCCCGTCTCCGGGTCGTCGATGACCTGGCACTTCATCCCGAACAGCCGCTCGACGAGGTCGGCGGTGACGATCTCCTTCGGCGCGCCCTCGGCGATGATCTCGCCGCCGCGCAGGGCGATGAGGTGGGTGGCGTAGCGGGCGGCGTGGTTGAGGTCGTGCAGGACGGCGACGAGCGTGCGCCCCTGCTCCTCGTGCAGCTCCGCGCAGAGGTCGAGCACGTCGATCTGGTGCTGGATGTCCAGGAAGGTCGTCGGCTCGTCGAGGAGCAGCAGCGGCGTCTGCTGGGCGAGCGCCATCGCGATCCACACGCGCTGGCGCTGGCCGCCGGAGAGTTCGTCGACGTACCGGTCGGCGAGTTCGGCGACACCGGTGGACTCCATGGACTCCCGCACGACCCGCTCGTCCTCGGGCGACCACTGGCGCAGCAGCCCCTGGTGCGGGTAGCGGCCGCGGGCGACGAGGTCGCCGACGGTGATGCCGTCGGGCGCGACCGACGACTGCGGCAGCAGGCCGAGCGTCTTGGCGACCTTCTTCGCGGGCATCGCGTGGATGGAGCCGCCGTCGAGCAGGACCCGCCCGGCGCTCGGCTTGAGCATCCGCGACAGGGCGCGCAGCAGCGTGGACTTGCCGCAGGCGTTCGGGCCGACGATCACCGTGAAGGAGTGGTCGGGGATCTCCACGGACAGCTTCTCGGCGATGACGCGCTGGTCGTAGCCGAGGGTCACGTCGTCGGCTGTCAGCCTGTTCACAGCGGTGCTCCTTGGGTTCTGGTGCGGCTGGTCCGTGTCCGCGGGACAGGGGTGCGGGCGGGCGCTCATATCCGGCCCGCCTTGCGCTCGGTGACCAGGAGCCAGAGCAGGTAGGCGCCGCCGACGACGCCGGTCACCACGCCGACGGGCAGCTGGTCCGCGCCGAACAGCCGCTGCGAGGCCAGGTCGGCGACGATCAGCAGCGTGGCGCCCATCCAGGCGGCGGCCATCAGGTTCGGCCCGGGCGACTTGGTCAGGCGCCGGGCGATCTGCGGGGCGGTGAGCGCCACGAAGACGACCGGTCCGGCCGCGGCGGTCGCGGCGGCCGTCAGGAAGATGGAGGCGGTGAGCAGCAGCAGCCGGGTCCGCTCGACACGGATGCCGAGCGCGCCGGCCGCGTCGTCGCCCATCTCCAGCATGCGCAGCGGCCGGCCGAACGCGGCGACGACCGGCACGAGCACCACGAAGAGGATCAGCAGCGGCCACACCTGTTCCCAGCCGCGGCCGTTCAGGGAGCCGGTCATCCACACGGTGGCGCGGGCCGCGTCCACGAAGTCGGCCTTGGTCAGCAGGTAGCCGTTGACCGCGGTGACGAACGCGGAGACGCCGATCCCGACCAGGACGAGCCGGTAGCCGTGCACGCCGCGCTTCCAGGCCAGTACGTAGATGAGCAGGCCGGTGACGAGTCCGCCGACCAGGGCGCCGGCCGCGACCTGCCCGGCGCTGCCGCCGAAGATCACGATCATGACGAGCGCGCCGGAGGTCGAGCCCTGCCCGATGCCGAGCACGTCGGGGCTGCCCAGCGGGTTGCGCGAGATGGACTGGAAGAGGGCGCCCGACAGGCCGAGCGCGCCGCCGACCAGGAGGCCGACGAGGACCCGCGGCAGCCGCAGGTCGTTGATGATGAACTCCTGCCCGGCGTTGCCGCCGCCCGCCAGGGTGCGCAGCACGTCGAGGGCGGGGATCGGGAAGTCGCCGGTGCCGATCAGGACGACGCTCGCGGCGAGCGCGGCCACGACCAGGACGGCCACGACGACGGCCGCCCGGACGTCGAGCCGCACGGAGAGTCCGCCCGGGGTGCGTATCGCCTTCACAGCTGGGCCAACCTCCGGCGTCGTACGAGAAAGATGAAGACCGGCGCCCCGATGACGGCGGTGACGATGCCGACCTGGAGTTCGGCCGGGCGGGCCACGAGCCGGCCGACGACGTCGGCGCCGAGCAGCAGCACGGGCGAGAGGACCGCCGCGTACGGCAGGATCCAGCGCATGTCGGGCCCGGTGAACGAGCGCACGATGTGCGGCACCATCAGGCCGACGAAGACGATGGGCCCGCAGGCCGCGGTGGCGGCGCCGCAGAGCAGCGTCGCGGCGGCCATGCTCAGGGCGCGGGTGCGGCCGAGGTGGGCGCCGAGGGCCCGGGCGGTGTCGTCGCCCATGGCCATGGCGTTCAGCGGCCGGGCCAGCGCGAGCGCGAGCACCACACCGACGGCGATGAACGGCAGCACCTGCTGGATGATGTCCGTCTTGGCGCTGGCGAGCGAACCGACCTGCCAGAACCGCATCCGGTTGAGCGCCACGTCGTCGGTGATCATCACGGCGTAGAGGTAGCCGGAGAGCGCCGCGGTGATCGCCGTGCCGGCGAGCGCGAGCCGCACGGGCGTCGCGCTGCGCGTGCCGCCGAGTACGTAGACGAGGACCCCGACGGCGGCGGCGCCGAAGAAGGCGAACCAGACGTAGCCGCTGAGCGAGGTCACCCCGAAGAAGCTGATGGCGGTGACGACCGCGGCGGAGGCGCCCATGTTGATGCCGAGGATGCCGGGGTCGGCGAGCGGGTTGCGGGTCAGCGCCTGGAGGACGGCGCCGGCGAGACCGAGCGCGACCCCGGCCAGCAGACCGAGCAACGTCCGCGAGACGCGCTCGCCGACGACGATGTCCGCGTACGTGCCCGAGTCGTGGAACAACCCGTGCCACACCTGGTCGAGCGCGAGCGGTTTCGCGCCGACGGCGATGCTCGCCACCAGGACGGCGGCCAGCACGACGAGCGAGGCGAGCAGCCCGGCCGTGCGCAGCGCCGCACGACGGCCGGGGGGCGCGGGTACGGGCTCCGCGCTCGTTTCTGGGGGACTGTCGACCAACACGAGGTTAGGTTAGCCTACCCTCCAAATCGGCTACAGCCCGCTGCGCAGAGAGAAGCATCTCCCACGCCTCCCGCCCGGCCCGGGTCGCCCCCGGACCCGCGCCGGACGCGGTCGGCGCAGCGCCCGACCTCGCTGCTCTGCTCACCCCATACGGCGGCGGCAAACCCGGCGGAGCATGCCGCTGCGCCACCCCGGGCCCGGCCCGGCGGTCCCCTACAGCTCCAGCCGCGCCAGCGCCTTCGCCGCGTCCAGCGCGCAGGACCCGTCCCCCGCCGCCGTCCAGGCGGCAGCGCACAGCGCCCGCAGGCCGTCGAGCGCCTCCCCGTCCCCCGCGAGCTCCAGCCGCTCGTCCCCGGCCGTGGCCGTCCACCCGCCGCACCGGAACCCGTCGCCGTCCTCGGTCACCTCCGGCTGACCGGTCAGGACCCCGCGCAGATCCCGGTCCACATACGTGGGCCGGTGCTGCGGCGGCGCGGCCAGCAGCTGCGCCGCGTCCGTCACGCCGGTCAGCACGAGCAGCGAGTCGACCTCTCCGTTGAACGCGCCCTCGATGTCCGTGTCCAGCCGGTCCCCCACGACCAGCGGCGACCTGGCCCCCGTCCGCAGGATCGTCTCCCGGTGCATCGGCGGCAGCGGCTTCCCCGCCACCTGCGGCTCGGCCCCCGTCGCGATCCGGACGACCTCCACCGCCGCCCCGTTCCCCGGCGCGATCCCGCGCGCGCTCGGGATGGTCAGATCCGTGTTCGAGGCGAACCACGGCACGCCCGCGGCGATCGCGTAACAGGCCTCGGCGAACCGCCCCCATGCCATATCGGGCCCCCCGTACCCCTGCACGACCGCGACCGGCTCGTCCTCGGCGGAGTCCACCGGCTCGAGACCCCGCTCCCGCAGGGCCACCCGCAGCCCCTCGCCGCCGATCACCAGCACCCGCGCCCCCTGGGGCACCTGGTCGCTGACGAGCCTCGCGACGGCCTGCGCGGACGTGATGACATCCCCGGCCTCGGTCGGGATCCCCAGCTCACCCAGGTGCCCGGCCACGGCGTCGGGCGTCCGCAGCGCGTTGTTCGTGACGTACGCGAGCCCCATCCCCGCCTTCCGGGCCTCGGCCAGCGAGTCCACGGCGTGCGCGATGGCGTGCCCACCCGCGTACACCACCCCGTCGAGATCGAGCAGCGCGGTGTCGTACGCCTCGCTCAACGCCCGCGGACTGCTCGCGGGCCGCATCCGCGGCCTCTGGTTGTCCGCACCGCTCGCGCTCTGGCTCATTCCGTATGCCCTTCCCTCGGTCCCACTCCCCCGATCATCCCCCACGCCACCGACACTCGTACGATGCACGGATGAACACTGCAGGTGACGGCTTGGATCTGCACCCCTTCCGCGGAGTGCGCTACGTGCCGGAGCGCATCGGCAGCCTCGCCGCCGTCACCTCGCCCCCGTACGACGTCGTCGTCCGCCCGGACGGCCTGCTGCACCTGGAGAGCGCGGACCCGCACAACATCGTCCGCCTGATCCTCCCGCAGACCGGCCCGTCAGGCTCTCCGCGGTCGCGCAACGACCAGGCGGCCGCCACTCTGCACCGCTGGCTCGCCGAGGGCGTCCTCGCCCCCGACGCCGAACCGGCCCTCTACGTGTACGAACAGCGCAGCGGCGACCTGCTCCAGCGCGGCCTGATCGGCGCGCTGCGCCTGTCGGAGGCCGCGGAGGGCGTGGTCCTGCCGCACGAGGACGTGATGCCGCACGTGGTCGAGGACCGCGCGGGGCTCATGCGCGCCACCGCGGCGAACCTCGAACCCCTCCTGCTGACCTACCGCGGCGACGGCTCCGCGACGGGCGCCACCGCTGTCATCGAGGCGACGGCCCGCCGCGCCCCGCTCCTGTCGACGACCACCGAGGACGGCTACAGCCACCGCCTGTGGTCCCTCACCGACCCGGCCGAGATCCGGGCGGTCCGCGCCGACCTCGCCCGGCATCAGGCGCTGATCGCCGACGGCCATCACCGCTGGGCGACCTACCTGCGGCTGCGCGCCGAACACCCGTCGCCCACCCCGTGGGACCACGGCCTGGTCCTCCTCGTCGACACGGCCCGCTACCCGCTGCGGGTCCGCGCCATCCACCGGCTGCTCAACCGCCTCCCGGTCGACCGCGCGCTCGCGGCGGCCGCCCCCTTCTTCCGCGTCCGGGAGGTCGCGGGTCCCCTCGCCCCGGCGATGGACTCCCTCGCCGAGGCAGCGAAGGACGGCAACGCCTTCCTCCTCACGGGCGCCGGCGCCACCTACCACCTGCTGGACCGCCCGGACCCGGCGCTCCTGGACCGCACGATCCCGGCGGACCGCCCCGCGGCCTGGCGCACCCTGGATGCGACGGTCCTGCACTCCACGCTCCTCGGCCACGTCTGGGGCATCCCCGAGGACTCCCCCGCCGACATCGCGTACATCCACGACACGGCGGCGACCGTCGAGAAGGCGCAGCGCGACGGCGGCACGGCGGTCCTCATGCACCCGGTCCGCGAGGAGGTAGTCCGCGAGCTGGCCCGCCAGGGGGTGACGATGCCCCGCAAGTCGACGTCGTTCGGCCCGAAGCCGGCCACGGGCCTGGTCCTGCGCACGCTGAGAAACGACTGACGGGCGGGCCCCGAAGGACCCGCCCGTCATCACGTACCAGCGCCGCGCCTACTTCTCGTCGGCGTCTTCCGCGTCCTCGTCGGCACCGCTGTCGTCACGGTCCGCGACCTCGGACGTCCCGCCGGCGCCGCCGGTGCTCTCGTTCTCCTCGGCGTCGTCGTCCTCGTCGTCGAAGGCGTCGACGAACTCGACGCCGTCCAGTTCGGCCAGCCGGTCCGACGCGTCCGTGCTGCCGTCCTTGTCGGACTCCACGGCCTTGGCGAACCACTCGCGCGCCTCGTCCTCACGGCCGGCGGCCAGCAGCGCGTCGGCGTACGCGTACCGCAGTCGCGCGGTCCACGGCTGTACGGAGTGCGAGGCCAGCTCGGGGCTCTGCAGCGTCACGATGGCGGCGTCGAGCTGCCCCATGTCGCGCCGGGCGCCGGCGGCCACAAGCCGCATCTCGACCTGTCCGGCCTTGTCGAGCTTCTGCACCTCCGGCTCACCGGCCATGTCGAGCGCCTTCTCGGGCCGGCCGAGCCCGCGTTCGCAGTCGGCCATCACGGGCCACAGCTCCGCGCGCCCGGTCATCCGCCGCGCCGCCCGGAACTCGGCGAGCGCCTCGCTGTAGTTCTGGCTGGCGTAGGCGGCGAACCCGGCGGCCTCACGGACGGCCGCCACGCGGGACGCGAGCCGCAGGGCGACCTTGGCGTACCCGTAGGCGCCCTCGGCGTCCTCGTCGATCAGCCGGGCGACCATCACCAGGTTCTTGGCGACGTCCTCCGCGAGCCCCTTCGGCAGGGACTGCAGCTCCTGCAGTACGTCCTTGTCCAGCTCGAAGCCGGAGACGTCCTCGGGGATCGGCAGCCGCCGGATCGGCTCGCGGTCCCGCTCACGCTCGTCGCGGTAGCGCCCGCCACCACGACGGTCGTCCCGCCGGTCGTCACGGCGGTCGTCACGGCGGTCGTCACGGCGGTCGTCACGGCGGTCGTCGCGCCCGCGGTATCCGCCACCGGGCCGTCCGCCCCGGTCGTCGCGGCCGCGGAAGCCGCCACCACGGTTGTCGTCGCGCCGGTTGTCGTCCCGTCCACGGAACCCGCCGCCACGGTTGTCGTCACGCCGGTTGTCGTCGCGCCCGCGGAACCCGCCGCCGCGATTGTCGTCACGACGGAACGGGGGACGGTCGCCATCACGGCGCGGCCCACGATCCCGGTCACGGTCCCCGAACGACGGACGCTCGTCACGCCCACGGAACCCGCCACCACGATTGTCATCGCGCCGGTCACTGCCACGGTCGTCACGGCGGAACCCGCCACCACGGTTGTCGCCGCCACGGTTGTCATCACGCCGGAAGGGAGGCCGGTCACTGTCGCGCCGCGGCCCCCGATCCCGGTCACGGTCCCCGAAGGACGGACGGTCGTCGCGCCCGCGGAACCCGCCGCCGCGATTGTCGTCACGCCGGTCATCACGGCGGAACGGGGGACGGTCGCCATCACGGCGCGGCCCACGATCCCGGTCACGGTCCCCGAACGACGGACGCTCGTCGCGCCCACGGAACCCGCCGCCGCGGTTGTCATCGCGCCGGTCACTGCCACGGTCATCACGGCGGAACCCGCCACCACGGTTGTCACCACCGCGATTGTCGTCGCGCCGGAAGCCACCACCGCCGCGGCTGTCACCGCCCCGGTTGTCGCCACCACGCCGGTCATCGCGGCGATCGTCACGCCGGTCGTCACGACGGAACGGGGGACGGTCGCCATCACGGCGCGGCCCACGATCCCGGTCACGGTCCCCGAACGACGGACGGTCATCGCGCCCACGGAACCCGCCACCGCGGTTGTCCCCGCCGCGATTGTCGTCGCGCCGGAAGCCACCACCCCGGCTGTCCCCAGCGCGGCTGTCACTGCCCCGGTTGTCGCCACCACGCCGGTCATCGCGCCGGTCATCGCGCCGATCGTCACGGCGGAACGGGGGACGGTCGCCATCACGGCGCCGCCCACGATCCCGGTCACGGTCCCCGAACGACGGACGGTCATCGCGCCCACGGAACCCGCCACTACGGGGGGCGCCACCGCTGCGGTAGCCGCCGCGGTCACCATTGTCCCGGTGGCGCTGATCGCGCTCCGGTCGCTCGTCGGGAGAGTTGGTGGGCATCGGGGGGACTCCTGTCATCGGTACCGCAGTCATTCTCGCGCAGCCGGCGGACCGGCGCGCTGCGAGAAAAGCTCTGGAAATACAAAAAGGACCTTCGGTCCCAGCATGTGTGCCGGGACCGAAGGTCCTCTTCAATAATAGTTCGGCGGCGTCCTACTCTCCCACAGGGTCCCCCCTGCAGTACCATCGGCGCTGTGAGGCTTAGCTTCCGGGTTCGAAATGTAACCGGGCGTTTCCCTCACGCTATGACCACCGAAACCCTTTCAGACATCCCCCGCAGGGGACGCAAGAACAGGGCGGCGAACTAGCACACTTTTCAATTGATAAGTGAAACTGTTCAGCCAGCACAAACTGTTCGTTGTCTGGGAACAACACAGTGGACGCGAGCAACTGAGGACAAGCCCTCGGCCTATTAGTACCAGTCACCTCCACCCGTTACCGGGCTTCCAGATCTGGCCTATCAA
>NZ_JBEXOS010000047.1:0-64222 GCF_040611655.1 Streptomyces sp. NPDC006552 | reverse complement strand
AGAACTTCGCCAGGTTGATCCGCAGCGCGCCGCGGTAGAACAGCCAGCCCAGCAGCACCGCCGTCGCCACGCCGCACTCCCGGCACGCCCCGTGCGGCCCTCAGGGCTTGCGCGCCACCACGGCGTAGATCCCACTGGACTCGGCTGCCGGCGCGGGCTCGTCGCGGAACCACTCGGGCGCAGTGACCAGTCCCGGCGCCACCGGCTCAAGGCCCTCCAGGAAGCGGTTGACTCCGTCGCGCGTACGGAATCCGAGCGTGATGCCGCCCTTCGCGTACTCCGCCGTGACCTGGGCCGACAGCTCGGGGAAGAGGTCGGAGGAGGCGTGCGAGAGGACGAGGTGGCTGCCGGAGGGCAACGCGGAGACCAGCGTCGAGACGATGTCGTACGGGCCCTGCTCGTCGGAGATGAAGTGCATGAGCGCGATGAGCGACAGCGCGATCGGGCGGTCGAAGTCGAGGATCGTGCGGGCGTGTTCGAGGATCGCCTCCGGGTCGCGGACATCGGCCTGGATGTAGTCGGTGGCGCCCTCGGGGGCGCTGACCAGCAGGGCCTCCGCGTGCCGCAGCACGATGGGGTCGTTGTCGGTGTAGACGACCTTCGCGGCGGGGTTGGTCCGCTGCACGATCTGGTGCAGGTTCGGCGCGGTCGGGATGCCGGTGCCGACGTCCAGGAACTGGTCGACGCCCTGCGCCGCGAGCCAGGCGGCGGCGCGGTGCATGAACTCGCGGTTCTGCCGGGCGGCGTCCCGCGCCTCGGGCGGCAGCTGTGCCCCGACGGCCTCGTCGACCGGGTAATTGTCCTTGCCGCCGAGCAGCCAGTCGTAGACCCGGGCCGGGTGCGCCTGGCTGGTGTCGATCCGGGGCCGGGGGCTGGGTGCCGTCATGGGCGGACTCCATCGTCGCGAGGGGCGAAACGGGTCGGATGACCTTGGTCCAAGTCTGCCACGTCAACTCCCCCGGCTGGTCAGGGCGTTGGCTGCTCACCGCGGGTGCGGCCCCGGATGCGGACGGTCGCCGGGGCCCGGATGCCGGGTGCGCGCGCCGGGTGGCCGTGCGCATAGGGTAGGCATGATGTCACACACCGCGGAACTGCTTGAAGGAGCCACGTGCGCGACTGGCAGCGGGAGCTGGGCCTGGAACCGCACGGCGAAGGCGGCTTTTTCCGGCGGATCTACACCGGCGCGCACGAGGTGGCCACCGCCCGCGGCCCGCGCCCGGCGGCCACCGCGATCCACTACCTGCTGGACGAGGCGCGGCCGAGCGGCCTGCTGCACCGCAACCGCAGCGACATCCTGCACTTCCTGATCGACGGCGGTCCGCTGGAGTACGTCACGGTCGACCCCGCGGGCGCCCTGACGCGGACCGTGCTGGGACCGGACGCCGAGCGGTTCCTGCTGGTGCCCGGCGGATGGTGGAAGGCGTCCCGGCTGACCGGCGGCGCCCGCCACGGGCTGGTGGCCGAGGTCGTGACACCCGGCTTCGACTACGCGGACCACGAGTTCGCGCCGCGCACGGTCCTGGAGGAGTTCCCGCACCTCGCCGCGGACCTGCGCCCGTTCGTCCGTACCTGAGGCCCGCCCGGCGGGTCAGCCGAGCGTGCGGACCGGAGCGCCCGCCAGGTACGCCTCGATGTCCTCGACGGCGCCCTGGAAGTAGCCGTCGTAGTTGGCGCGGGTGACATAGCCGAGGTGGGGCAGGCCGGCCGAGGAAGTTCGGCGCGGTGCGCAGCGGGTCGTCCGGCGGCAGCGGTTCGGTCTCGAAGACGTCGCTGCCGGCGCCCGCGATCCAGCCCTCGCGCAGCGCCCGCGCCAGCGCCCGCTGGTCGACGATCGCGGCGCGGGAGGTGTTCACGAGGTAGGCGGTGCGGCGCATCCGCCGCAGCTCCCCGGCGCCGACCAGTGCGCGGGTGCGGTCGCTGAGAACGAGGTGCACGGAGACGAAGTCGCTCGTCTCGAAGAGTTCCTCCTTGGACGCGGCGAGGGAGGCCCCCGCCCCGGCGGCGCGTTCCGCGGTCAGGTTCTGGCTCCAGGCGACGACATCCATGCCGAACGCGGCGCCGACGCGGGCCACCCGGGAGCCGATCTTGCCCAGTCCGAGCAGCCCGAGGCGGCGGCCGTGCAGATCGGCGCCGAGCGTGGACTGCCAGGGTCCGCCGGAGCGCAGGTTGCCGCTCTCCGTGACGATGCCGCGCGCCAGCGCGAGGAGGAGGGCCCAGGTCAGCTCGGCGGGCGGGGCGGAACCGCTCGGGGTGCCGCAGACGGTGACACCGCGCGCGGCGGCGGCCGCCAGGTCGATCGAGGCGTTGCGCATCCCCGAGGTGATCAGCAGCCGCAACGCGGGCAGCCGCGCGAGCAGCTCGGCCGGGAGCGGGGTGCGTTCGCGCATCACGACGACGATCTCGCAGTCGCGGAGCTCCGCCACGAGGTCGTCGTGCGCGGTGTGGTGGTCGTGGAGGAAGCGGACGTCGACGCGGTCCGCGAGGCGCGCCCAGTCGGCCCGCTCCCGGGCGACGTCCTGATAGTCGTCGAGTACGGCGCAACGCAGTCTGGCCACCACCACTCCCCGGGTCGCTCTGGCCCGCTCACCCTAATACGGACCAACATGCGTGACCGTTCGACGACTTGGTACGGACGAACGCCTTGACGCCGTTCGCACCCGTCCCTTAAATCAACTCTTGAAGTTGACGCACCACGCGCACCCCCCATGTCTTCACTTTCTGGCGCGCCCGAGACAGGCGCGATCCCCCTACCCGAAGTGATGTGATCTGCTATGCGCATACCCCTGCGCCACCGGCTGCCCCTGGCCACCGCCGCCCTGCTGTGTCTGGGCGCCGGTCTGATGCCCGCGGCCCAGGCCGCCGACGCCGGGACCGGCGGCCGCGCCCCGGCCGCCGCGGTCACCTTCTCCGACGACTTCGACGGGGCCGCGGGCTCCGCGGTCGACGGATCGAAGTGGCTGACCGAGACCGGCGACAACGTCAACAACCACGAGCGGCAGTACTACACGCCGGGCGCGAACAACGCGGCGCTCGACGGCCAGGGCCACCTGGTCATCACCGCCCGCAAAGAGAACCCGGCCAACTACAACTGCTGGTACGGAAGTTGTCAGTACACGTCGGCCCGCCTGAACACCTCCGGCAAGTTCTCGACGACCCACGGGCACGTCGAGGCCCGCATGAAGATCCCGCGCGGCCAGGGCATCTGGCCGGCGTTCTGGATGCTCGGCGACGACATCGGCTCGGTCGGCTGGCCGAACTCGGGCGAGATCGACATCATGGAGAACGTCGGCTTCGAACCGTCCACCGTGCACGGCACGATCCACGGTCCCGGCTACTCCGGCTCGGGCGGCATCGGCGCGCCCTACTCGCTCCCCGGCGGCCAGGCGTTCGCCGACGACTTCCACACCTTCGCGGTGGACTGGACGCCGAACTCCATCACGTGGTCGGTGGACGGCACCGTCTACCAGACCCGCACACCCGCCGATGTCGGCGGCAACCAGTGGGTCTTCGAGAAGCCGTTCTTCCTCATCCTGAACCTGGCGGTCGGCGGCGACTGGCCCGGCGACCCGGACGGCAGCACGCAGTTCCCGCAGCAGCTCGTCGTGGACTACGTACGGGTCTCCGGCTAGCCCACGCGGCGCTGCCCGGCCGGCCCGGGGACGGGCCGGCCGGACGGCGGCCGCTCAGGCCGTCGCGCGGCACTCCGGGTGACCCCAGCCGTCGGGGTTCTTGGCGATCTCCTCGCCCGCTCCGTACGAGCGCCCGCAGCGGCAGCGGCCGGGGAACTTCGCCTTCAGCGTGCGTGACGAGGCCGAGGACCCCGACACGCCGGCGGTGCGCTTCTTCGCGACGCCGGCCCGGGTCGAGCCACCGGACGGTTTCGACGCCTTCGGCGCCTTCGACGCTGCGGAGGACGGCGGCGGCGCGGGCGAGCCGAGCGCGCTGCCCGCGTCCTCCTGCTGGATCGCGGCCTGGCTGGCGGCGCGGTCGGCGAAGTCGTTGAGCGGGTCGCCGTCGACCTGGTGCGCGGGCACGTAGACGAACTCGACGGTGCGGCCCTCCAGCAGCGCGTCGATCCGGGCGACCAGCTCCTGGTTGGCCACGGGCTTGCCGGCGGCGGTCTTCCAGCCCTTGCGTTTCCAGCCGGGCAGCCAGGTCGTGACCGCCTTCATCGCGTACTGGGAGTCCATCCGGACCTCCAGCGCCACGTCGGGGCCGACGGTGCTCAACAGCCTTTCCAGCGCGGTGAGTTCGGCGACGTTGTTGGTCGCCGTACCGAGCGCTCCGGCCTCCCACTGGACGGGCTGCTCGTCACCGTCGGCGACGACCCACGCCCATCCCGCCGGTCCGGGGTTACCTTTCGACGCGCCGTCACACGCGGCGATCACACGTTCTGCCATGCCCCGATCATGCCAGGGCCGGGACCCGGCCGAGGACCGCTGACGTGTCCATGCCCTCGGGTGGACGCCGGGCCGGCGCGCCCATGAGCGAGGGGGCACCGGGGTTCCGGACACGAGGAAGCCCCGGCCGTGACGGGGGACCACGGCCGGGGCGGCTGGAGAGGGGCACGGATGGCGGTCGCCTCTCGGCGGGGGGCTCCGCAGGGCTTCAGCCGAACGATCTTCCCTGCGGGCTATAGGTGAGGCCCGGGGACACTGTTCCATCCGTGCCCACGGTGGGTTCAACGGGTCAGGGGGGCGGGTTGTTCCCGCCCCGGCGGAGGACTGCGTGAGGTACCTCACCGTCTGTGCGGATCCGCGCCGCCATAGGGTGCCTTAGTGATCTTCGCCCCTGTTTCCGGCCGGCTGTCCGCCCTGTGCCTCGTCGTCACCGCCGCCCTGCTCTCCGCCTGCTCGCCGCCACCGGACCCCGGGGCCTCCGCGGACGTGTCCCCGCGCGTCGTGCGCCCCACGGCGGACACGGACTTCGACTACCAGATCGGCGGCGCCTACCCGCCGCCTCCCGGCGTACGCGCCCTCGCCCGCGACCGGAGCGCGAAGCCGGCGCGCGGGCGCTACAACGTCTGCTACGTCAACGCCTTCCAGGCCCAGCCCGACGCGCTGCACTGGTGGCAGAGCCACCACCCCGACCTGGTGCTGCGCGACGACGACGGCGACCCGGTGGTCGACGAGGACTGGGACGAGGCGCTCCTCGACCTCTCGACGGCGGACAAGCGGGAGCGGCTCATGCGGATCGTCGGGCCGTGGATCGACGGCTGCGCGGACGACGGCTTCCAGGCCGTGGAGCCCGACAACCTCGACTCCTACGAGCGCTCCGACGGGCTGCTGGAGCCCGCCGACGCGGCGGCCTTCGCGAAGCTGCTCACCGCGCGGGCACACGCCGCGGGGCTGGCCGCCGGGCAGAAGAACACGGCCGACCTGCTCCCCCGCCACAAGGCCATGGGCTTCGACTTCGCGGTGGCGGAGGAGTGCGCCCGCTATGACGAGTGCGGGGGCTACGCGTCGGCGTACGGGGACCGGGTCTTCGTCATCGAGTACCGCGCCGCGGACTTCGCGCGGGCGTGCCGCACGTGGGGTGCGCGGCTGTCGATCGTGCTGCGGGACCTGGACGTGCTGCCCGCCGGATCGAAGGGGTATGTGCGCAAGGCCTGTTAGGACCGGGCCCGGCCGGTGGGCGGGGTCGCTCTCAGGCCCTGAGCGCGTCCAGGCGGCGCTGGATGGCGTCCAGCGCGCCGGGGCGGCGGCCCGGGACCCGGCGGCGCAGCGCCCGCAGGGCTCCGGCCTGGGCGCGGGCGCGGGCCGGGTCCGCGACCTGTTCCCACTGGTGGTGGGCGCGGTCCACGGCGGCCTCCACGTCCTCCGAGGTACCGGCCTCGCCGCGGGCGAGCCGGGCCTCGGCTACCGCGGACCACAACTCGCAGCTGCGGGGCGGGTCCTGGGCGAGCCGCGCCAGATCCGC
Source organism: Streptomyces sp. NPDC006552 (assembly GCF_040611655.1). Classification (NCBI taxonomy): domain Bacteria; kingdom Bacillati; phylum Actinomycetota; class Actinomycetes; order Kitasatosporales; family Streptomycetaceae; genus Streptomyces; species Streptomyces sp. NPDC006552. The sequence continues at coordinate 58,303 of NZ_JBEXOS010000047.1, read as the reverse complement.
CCGCACCTCCAGCCAGTGGATGGCCTGCGGCGAGCCGGCGCCGTACGTGCGCAGCGCCTCGCTCTCCCACAACGCGGCGATCGCGGAGGCCTCCCCGTGCCGCCCGGCCTGCGCCGCGGCGAGCAGCGCCGGGTGCGGGTCGCCTCCGGCGGCGGGGCGGGACCTGGGGACCTGGGCCGAGGTCGGCCGGGGCCGCGCCGGGGCGGCGGGTGCGGTGCCGGGTGCCGCGGCGGAAGCGGCCGGTGCGGCACGGCCCACAGCCGGGGCGGGCCGCGCCGGGGTGGACCGGGGTGATGGGGCCGCCCCGGACCCGACCGACGCGGGTCCACCCGATGTGGGAGCGGGCAGCGACGGGGCAGGCTGCGCCGGCCTGGTCGCGGCGGCCGGAACGGGTACGGACCCGCCCGATGTGGGAGCGGGCAGCGACGGGGCGGGCTGTGCCGACGTGGCGGCCGGGGACGGTGCGGATTCTCGCCGGGGCGATGCGGGCTGCGTCGGCGCGGGGGCCGGGGACGGTGCGTGAGCAGGCCCTGCCGGTGCCGGGCGGTCCGTAGCCGGCGTCGCCTGCGTCGAGGGGCGCTCCGGAGCGGAGCGGCCCGGGGCGGGCTGCGCCGGGATCGTCTGGGCCGGGCGGTCCTGAGCGGGCGCCGCCGGGGTCCCTTGCGTCGATGTCCGCTCCCCGGATGTCCGTTCCGTCGGCGCCTGCCTCGTGCCCGTCGCCTCCCGGGCCGCCGGGTACTGCGTGTCCTGCGCCAGGAACAGCGCTCCCGGCGGGCCCGCGTGCATCGCCGCCGCCTCGTGCAGCTGGGCGGGGGCGGGACGTTCGCCGGCGCGCCAGATGTCGGCGTAGGCCTTGAGGTAGGCCGGGGTGAGCAGGGTGCGGCGCGGCGGGGGCGGGGCCACGCGCCCGTACAGGCGCACGCCGTGGCCGAGGCCGAGGCCGCCGTCGCGCACGTGCTGCCAGGCCGCCGCGTCGGCGACCAGGTCGAGGACGAGGGTGGTGGTGTGCGGGCGCCGCAGGGCGAGTTCGCCGGTGAGCCAGTGCCAGGGCAGGCCCGTGTACCGCAGCGTGGCCGGGGTGGTGCGGGCCAGCGCGAAGTGGAGCAGGCGCTGGCGGTGGTCGAGGTGGAGCTGTCCGGTGACGTACAGGTGGAGCGGTCCGGGCAGCGCCGCGGCCGTGCGGATGCGGGTGAGGACGGTCTGCGGGTCGAGCGGGTCGGCGAGTTCGACGACGGTGGCCGACGGCGTGCCGGTGAGCGCGCTCGGCGGGACGGCCGCGAGCGCCGGCAGCACGGTGGCCGCGTCGATGAGGCATCCCTTGCCCGCGGGCGCGGCCGCGAGCAGCAGCGCCGTCCCCGGCTCGGTGGAATGTGCCTCGTATGTGCCTTGCGCGTTGATCACCCCAGCACCGTAACCGCAATCCGGCGCGGTGCGCGCCCCGCCGGAGCACCCCAACTGGTCCGGCTACGGGTGATTTTCGGACCTTTTCGCCGTCGCGTGCGGCCGTCCGCGACGCGAGGGGAACCGGCGGTCCGGAACCCGCCGCGTCCGGCGCCGCGAACGGCTGAGGTGCGGGCCGCGCCCCGGCGTACGAAGCTGAGGGGCATGGACGGACTTGACGGATACCCCTCAGTAGTCGTGCACGCCGCGCAGCCGGGCGGGCGGCGGGTCGCCATCCACGGGGAGGACGTCGGGCTGGCGACCTCGCGGGCGGACGTGGTGGAGTTCCTGCGCCGCGCCGGACTCCAGGACGCGCCGCTCGACGACCCGGACTTCATCGAGTGGCGCGGCGGCGGCAGCGCGATGTGGCCCGCCCTGACCAGCAGCCCGGACGACGGGATCTAGCCGGGCTACCGGTACCCCGTGACATCGGCGGGCTTCCCCGCGTCCTGCACCTCGACCAGGTAGCGCCACGCGTCGGGCCGGCTGCCGTCCAGGTCGGTGAAGCCGTAGAGCCGGGCGAGGCCGCCGCTGGAGAGGGACGTGCCGTTAAAGCGGTGGACGTCCGGGTCGGCGGCGAGGGCGGCGACCGCGCGGCCGACGTAGCGCGGGGTCTCGGAGATGGCGAAATGCGGCTCGGCCGCCAGGGCGTCGCGCCAGGTCGACTCGGTGACGCCGAACGCGTCGAGCATGATCTCCGAGCGCATCCAGCCGGGGGTGAGGGCCACGGCGGTGGCGCCGCGGGGGCCGAGTTCGTGGCCGAGGGAGAACGCCATGCGCAGCACGGAGCTCTTCGCGAGGTCGTAGAAGAAGGAGTTGCGGTAGTGCACGGCGTTGTACTCGGCCGTGCCGTCCGTCATCTCCACGACCAGGCCGCCCGGCCCGCGCAGCAGCAGGGGCAGGGCGTGGTGGCTAGTGATCGCGTGGGTCTCGACGGCGAGGCGGAGCAGTCGGAGCCCCTTGTCGAGGTCGTGCTCCCAGACCGGGCTCGACCAGGCGAAGAGCTGCTCGCCGCCCCAGATGTCGTTGACGAGGACGTCGAGGCGGCCGGACTCGGCGTCGATCCGCTCGACGAGGGCGCGGACCTGGCCGGCTTCCAGATGGTCGGTGGGGACGGCGATGCCGCGCCCGCCCGCCGCGGTGACCAGGTCGGCGGCGTCCTCGATGGTCTCGGCGCGGTCGTACTCGGAGCGGCGGGTGCGGGTGGTGCGGCCGGTGACGTAGACGGTGGCGCCCGCCGCGCCGAGCTCCACGGCGACGCCGCGGCCCGCGCCGCGGGTGGCGCCGGCGACGAGGGCGACCTTCCCGGCGAGCGGCGCCGGGCGCTCCGCCGCGCCCTCCTGCCGGTCCTGCTGCGCATGGGTCACGTCTGTCTCCTGTCGGCTCCGGGGCGCGGCGTTCGCTGCTCCTTTCGTCGAGCATCCCCGCGAATCCCGACATCTGCTGTCCGGATTTCAGTGGTGACCGTCGCGGCGGGGCCCTTCCCGGTGGTCCCGCCGCGACGGCGGTCTCAGGCGGCGCGCCGGGCGCGGGCTCCGTGGCGGCGCACGATGTCCGCGTACCGGTGGCCGCTGCCCTTGATGGTGCGCGTCTGCGTCGCGTAGTCGACGTGGACGAGGCCGAAGCGCTTGTCGTAGCCGTACGCCCACTCGAAGTTGTCCAGCAGCGACCAGGCGAAGTATCCGGCGAGCGGGGCGCCCTTGCGGGCGGCGCGGGCGCAGGCCGCGATGTGGTTGACGAGGTACTCCTCGCGCTCGGGGTCGTCCACGGTGCCGTCGGGGCGCACGACGTCCGGGTAGGCCGAGCCGTTCTCGGTGACGTACAGCTTGCGGGCGCCGTACTCGTGGGTGAGGCGCAGCAGCAGCGTCTCGATGCCGTCCGCGTCGACCTCCCAGTCCATGCCGGTGCGCGGGACGCCGAGCCGGCGCACGGCCTGCGCGTACGGGGCGGGGCCCGCCGGGTGGTCGGCGACCGACGACGGGAAGTAGTAGTTGAGGCCCAGCCAGTCGAGCGGCTCGGCGATGGTCTTCAGATCCCCGGCCTGCTCGGGGAGGTCGACGCCGTAGACCTCGACCATGTCGGCGGGGAAGCCGCGGCCGTGCACCGGGTCGAGCCACCAGCGGTTGGAGTGGCCGTCCATGCGGTGGGCCGCGGCGACGTCCTCGGGGCGGTCGGTGGCGGGGACGACCTGGGCGAGGTTGTTGACGATGCCGACCTCGGCGCCGGGCACGGCCGCGCGGATGGCCTGGGTGGCCAGGCCGTGGCCGAGCAGCAGGTGGTACGAGGCCTGGACGGCGGCGGTCAGGTCGGTCCAGCCGGGCGCCATCCGGCCTTCGAGGTGGCCGATCCAGGCGGAGCAGAGCGGTTCGTTGAGCGGTGTCCAGTGCTTGACGCGGTCGCCGAGCCGCTGCGCGACGACGGCGGAGTAGGCGGCGAAGTGCTCGGCCGTCTCGCGGACCGGCCAGCCGCCCCGGTCCTGGAGCACCTGCGGCAGGTCCCAGTGGTAGAGGGTGACCGAGGGGGTGATGCCCTGGGCGAGGAGGGCGTCGATGAGCTGGTCGTAGAAGTCGAGGCCCTTGGCGTTGACCTGCCCGCCGCCGCCGGGCACGATCCGCGGCCAGGCGACCGACAACCGGTAGGCGTTGGTGCCCAGTTGCCCCATCAGGGCGAAGTCGTCGCGCCAGCGGTGGTAGTGGTCGCAGGCGACGTCGCCGTGGTCGTCGTTGTCGACCTTGCCGGGGGTGTGCGAGAAGGTGTCCCAGATCGAGGGCGAACGGCCGTCCTCGGCGGCGGCTCCTTCGATCTGGTACGCCGACGTGGCCGTGCCCCACAGGAAGTCGTGCGGGAAAGCGGCGAGGTCAAGGGGGTCGGACACGGGGTTCCTTTCACCAAGGCGTGCTCTGGTACGGGGGTCTCTCACTTGACGGCGCCGGCGGTGAGGCCGGTGACGAGGTAGCGCTGGAGCAGCAGGAAGCCGGCGACGACGGGCACGCTGACGACCAGGGACGCGGCCATGATCTGGTTCCAGTACACGTCGTTGAGGTTGGCGTAGGCGCCGAGGCCGACGGAGAGGGTGCGGGTGGTCTCGTTCGTCATGACGGAGGCGAAGAGCACCTCGCCCCAGGCGGTCATGAACGAGTAGACGGCGACCGCGACGATGCCGGGGATCGCGGCCGGCACGATGATCCGGAACAGGGCGCCGAGCGGGCCGCAGCCGTCGACGAGGGCGGCCTCGTCGAGGTCGCGCGGGACCGACTCGAAGTACCCGATCAGCATCCAGATCGAGAACGGCAGCGTGAACGTCATGTACGTGAGGATCAGTCCGCCGCGCGAGCCGAACAGGGCGATCCCGGTGGCGTTGCCGATGTTGACGTAGATGAGGAAGAGCGGCAGCAGGAAGAGGATGCCGGGCAACATCTGCGTCGACAGGACGGTCACGGTGAAGACGCGCTTGCCGCGGAAGCGGTAGCGGCTGACCGCGTAGGCCGCGAAGACGGCGATGACGACGGAGCAGGCCGTCGCCGCGCCCGCCACGATCACCGAGTTCGTGAAGTACCTGGCGAGCGGGACGGTGGACCAGATGTCGATGTACGGCCGGATCGTCAGACCGCTGGGGATCCAGTGGAACTCGCCCTGCACGTCCTCGAGTGGCTTGAGCGAGCTGGAGACCATGACGTACACGGGCAGCAGCACGAAGCCGGCGAGCAGCGTCAGGAAGATGCGGCGGGACCACACGAAGGACCGGGGCGCCGCCATCGGCGACCGGTGTCGCGTTGCGGTGTCAGACATCGGCAGTCTTCCTTCCGCGTGAGGTGAGCGCCAGGTAGACACCCGTCACGACGAGCAGGAACAGCAGCAGCAGGACGGACATGGCGGAGCCGCTGCCGAAGTTCCAGGTCACGAACGACGATTGGTAGATGTGGACCGAGACCAGGTCCGCCGCCTCGGGCGCCGCCTTGCCGAACATCACGTACGGCGTGTTGAAGTCGTTGAACGTCCACAGGAACAGCACGAGGACGAGGACCTGGTTGACGGGGCGCAGCGACGGCAGGGTGATGCGGCGCAGCTGCTGCCACAGGCCGGCGCCGTCGAGGGCGGCGGCCTCGTACATCTCCTTGGGGATGTTCTGCAGTCCGGCCATCACGATGAGGAAGGCGAACGGCCAGCCCTTCCAGACGGAGACGGTGAGCAGCGCGTAGAAGCTGTTGTCGCCGATGAGCCAGAACGAGGGTTTGTCACTGACGCCGAGCTGGTCGTGCAGGACGTGGTTCACCAGCCCGTTGTCGTGCTGGAACATGAAGACCCAGGTGATCACGGCGGCGTAGACGGGCAGCGCGTACGGGATCAGGAACAGGGCGCGCAGGATGCCGCGGCCCTTGAACGTCTCCTGCATGTAGATCGCGGCCGCCGTGCCGATCGCCCAGCACAGGGCGACGGACAGGATGGTGAACAGGCAGGTGACGAAGAAGGAGTGGAGCAGGGCCTGGCCGACGGGGGCGTCGAAGTCGACGGCCACCTTGAAGTTGTCGAGGCCGGCCCACGGCGCGCTGGTCCAGTCGCGGATGTAGAACTGGGTCAGCTCGCGGAAGCTCATCACGATGCCGATGACCATCGGGATCAGATGCACGAGGAGTTCGAGGGCCAGGGCCGGCAGAAGCAGCAGGTACGGCAGGCCGATCCGGCGGATCCGCCCGGGGCGGCGGCTCTTGCCGCGCGCCGCCCCGGGGGGGTTCTTGCCGACGGCCCGCCCCTCCCCCGCCTCGGTGGCGGGGGTGGTGGCGGTCGTGGTCATGTGGGTCTCCGCACTCACTTGTTCGGCATCGACTGCTGCGCCTTGGTGAGCGCGGCCTTCACGGACTCCGTGGTGACCGGCTTGCCGGCGGCGGCGTCCGCGAAGAGCTCCTTCACGGCCGTGCCGACGGCGGTCTCGAACTGCGATTCGTCCGCGACCTGTGGCAGCGGGGCCGCGCTCTTGGCGAGGGTGTCCTTGACGACGCCGGTGGACGGCGTGCTGAACGCCGGGTCGGCCTGGGCGGCCTTGACCGGCGGGACCGAGCCGTAGGCCTTGTTGAGGACCTTCTGCTCCTCGTCGCTGGTCATGAACTTCACGAACTTCGTCGCGCCGTCGAGGTTCTTGGTGTTCTTGAAGACGGCGATGTTGATGCCGGCGACCATCGAGTTGATGCTCCGGCCCGCGCCGGGGGCACCGGACTGGACGGGCGCGGGCACGACGCCCCACTCGTCGTCCTTCATGCCCTGGGAGGCGAAGGTGGAGGCGGCGGCCTGCCAGAGCACCATCGCCGTCTTGCCCTTGGAGAAGTCGCTCAGGGACTGGTTCTGCGCGTACTCGGCGTTGCCGGGCGCGATGATCTTGTCCTTGGCCATCAGGTCGACGTACTGCTTCACGGCGGCGACGGCGCCGTCGGAGGTGAAGTCCGGCTTGCCGTCGGCGGTGAACCAGTCGGCGCCGTGCTGCTTGGCGAGGACGAAGATCTGGTGGATGTTGTTGGAGAGGTTCGAACCCTCGGCCGCCAGCCCCCACTTGCCGTCCTTGGAGATCTTCTTGCCGTCGGCGACGATCTCGTCCCAGGTCGTGGGGGGCTTGGCTATCCCCGCGTCCTTGAACATCTTCTTGTTGTAGAAGAGGGCGTAGGACAGCGAGTACAGCGGCACCGCGGCGGGGTCCTTGCCCTGGGCGCCGGCCGACTCGACCGCGGAGGCGACGAACCGGTCCTTGCCGCCGATCTTGTCGAAGTTCTTCTGGTCCCAGGGCAGCAGCGCGCCGCTGGCCTGGAGCGAGGCGCTCCAGGAGTTGCCGATGTTGAGGATGTCCGGGCCCTGGCCCGAAGTGGTCGCGGTGAGGATACGGTTGAGCAGGTCCGACCACGGGACGACCTCGAGCTTGACCTTGATCCCGGTCTGCTGCTCGAACTTGTCGATCTCGGGCTGGAGGACCTTCTTGTCGACCGCGATGCTGGGGCCCTGGTTCGACGCCCAGTACGTCAGGGTCTTGGGGGAGTCGTTGGACCCGCCGCCCGAGGACGAGCCGCCGCCGCAGGCGGTCGCGGCGAGGGCGAGCGAGAGGGTGGCGGCGCCGACGGCTGCGGCTCGGATTCTGCTCATGGCTCCAGGTGTCCCTTATCCGGAGGAACCCCGACTGCGTCCACCGCGGCTGCACGCCTACGGGTTCAGGTAATGAACGCCCTCAGGGCTTAATTTAGGCTGTGAGTTAAGCCGCACAGGAAGAGGGCGTCAAGAGATCGCACACGGGTATCTTGCGCGAAGCGGGGTTTGCTGGCGTCTTGTCGACGCAGGGAGAGGGAGATCATGGCCGGGCGGAACGGGCGTACGGTGCACGACCTGCGGCGGGAGAATCGCGCAGCCCTATTGCAACAGTTGTATTTCGATGGACCGCTCAGCCGGTACGAGCTGGGTCCGGCCACCGGTCTGAGTTCAGGTTCCGTCAGCAACGTGGTGGCCGAGCTGGCCACCGAGGGCCTCGTAGAGGAGGCGGGCAGCGTCGAGTCGGACGGCGGTCGGCCGCGCACGCTGCTGCGGATCGCCCCGGACTGCGGCCTGCTGATCGGCGTGGACATCGGCGAGAACCTGGTCCGCGTCGAGCTGTTCGACCTGGTGCTGACCGAACTGGCCCGCGTGGAGCGACCGTTGGCGGTCCGGGACCGCTACGACGTCGAGCTGGTCGTGCGGCATGTCCGCGACGGCATCGCCGACGTCCTCGCGGCGGCGGACGCGGACCCCCGGCAGTTGCTCGGGGTGGGTGTCGGGGTACCCGGCATCGTGGCGTGGGAGGCGGAGCGCGGCGCCGTGGTGCACGGCCAGACGATCGGCTGGCACGCCGTGCCGCTGGAGCAGCTGCTGCGCGAGGGCACCCAACTCCCCGAAGGGGTGCCGTACTTCATCGACAACGGCGCCAAGACCCTCGGCCAGGCGGAGATGTGGTTCGGGGCCGGGCGGGGCGCCGGCAGCGCCGTGGTGGTGCTCTTCGGCTCGGGCGTCGGCGCCTGCGTCGTCGCCGAGGACGGGGCCGAGGGCCGGGCCGTGGAGTGGGGGCACCTGACGGTGCGGGTGCGCGGGCGGCGCTGCCGGTGCGGCTCCCTCGGCTGCCTGGAGGCGTACGCGGGGGCCCAGGCCCTGGTGGAGCGGTGGCGGGAGGCGGGCGGTGCGCCGAGCGGCGACGGCGGCGAGGAGGCGGCCCTGACCGAGCTCCTTGACACCGCTTACGGCGACCCGCATCCCGGCGCCCGCGAGCCGGAGCGCGCACTGGCCCTCTCGGTCCTGGAGGAGACCGCCGAGTACCTGGGCGCGGGCCTGTCCGACCTCATCAACCTCTTCCAGCCCGAGCGCATCCTGATCGGTGGCTGGGCGGGGCTGCGGCTCGGGCCCCGCTTCCTGGAGTCGGTACGGCGGCACATCAAGACCTACGCGCTCGACTACCCCGTGGGCCGCGTCGGTGTGGAGCTGGGGCGGCTGGGCCCCGACGCGGTGACGGTCGGCGCGGCCACGCTGCCGCTCGCGGCCTTCTTCGCCCGCGGCGGGCGCCGCGCGGAACCCGCCCCGGCCCAGGAACTCCCGGGCTGGCGCCGGGCGCTGGTGGCGCGCCGGGGCGTACGGGGCCGGGTCGCGGCGGCGGAAGGGCAGGGGGCGGTGCAGTGAGTCGGGCGGGGCGCCGCGCGTGTGGCGGGCCACGGGGTCCCGCCCGTGCGTACGCCCCGGGCCGTCGCGCACATGCGGCCGCCATCGGTCCGGGATACGCTGTTGTGCCTGAATTGTCCGAACCGCCCTTCGTCGACGGCACCGACCTGATCGCGGCAACGAAGTGGGGATCCCGATGCGCGCACGTCCTGCCACGGTGGCCCTGGCCGCCGCAGTCGCCCTGACCGCACTCGCCGCCCCGGCCGCGTCCGCGGGCACGCCCGCCGGGAAGCCGGCGCCCTGCGCCGAGAAGGACCTCACCGTGCGCGCCGAGCCGTCCGACGGCAGCGACGGCGTCATCGCGCTGAGCGTGCGCAACGACGCGGCGCGGGCCTGTCTCGTCGACGGCGCCCCGACCGTCACCTACGGCGAGCTGGACGGCGCGGCCCTGCCGGTGCCGGAGCCGCGGCACGGGGGCCGCACCCTCGCCGGGCACCACACCCTCCACGCCGCGGTCCGCTCGCTGTCGGACTCCGAGGACGCCGAGAAGGACGCGCGCACGGTGATGTCGCTGCACGTGTCGGCCGTCCCGGACCACGACGGCCGGACCTTCCAGGTCCTGAAACTGGGCGCGCCGGCGGGGCTGCGCGTCTACGAACCCGTGACGACGCTGTGGCAGCCGTCCCCGGCCCGGGCCGCCCAGGTACTCCTGGAGGAGACCACGGGCCGGGGCGTCCTGGCGGTCTAGCGCCGCCGCCCGTCAGCCCTTCTGCTCCACGCGCACCCAGTCCACCTCCGCCTGGACGCCGCCGCGCGCAATGGCGTCCACGCTCGACTGGGGCAGGCCCCAGTAGGGCTGCGTGACCTTGTTCCAGCCCGCCGGGTAGGCGCCGCCGAGCGCGAGGTTGAGGATCAGGTACTGCTGGTGGCCGAAGACCCACTGGCCGCGGGTGGACTCCAGCTTGGTGCGTGTGGTGCGCTGCACGAGCTGGTCGTCGACGGTGAAGCGCATCTCGGTGGGCGTCCACTCGACGCCGTACGTGTGCCACTGGTCGGCGCGGCCCCCGGCCGGGTAGTGCTGGAGGGCGCCGATGTTGCCGTCGGCGGAGTACCCCGGGCCGTGCAGCGCGGAGCTGGTCCAGTCGCCGTAGCCGATGTTCTCCATGATGTCGGTCTCGCCGGACGCCGGCCAGGAGACAGACGGGTCGTCGACGTCGCTGCCCAGCAGCCAGAAGGCGGGCCAGAATCCGTCCCCCACCGGCAGCTTCATCCGGGCGCTGACCTTGCCGTAGGTGAAATCGAGCTTGGTGTGCGTGTCGATGCGGCCCGAGGTGAAGTCGTACGTCCCGCCGCCGGCCTGGGTGCAGCCCTTGCAGTACTTCGCGGCCAGGACCAGGTTGCCGTTCTGCGTGCGAACGGTGTCGGTGGAGTCGACGTAGGCCTGGGACTCGCCGTTGACGGGGCCCATCTCCTGGCCGGTCCTGACCACGCGCCACTTGGCGCGGTCGAGCGCGGCACCGGTGAAGTCGTCGAAGAACGTGGTGCGGTAGGCGCCGGACTGCTCGCCCGGCAGCGCCGGGTAGGCGGCGGCCGCGCTGCCGCCGGTCCCCCAGACCTCGAACTCATAGAGGGAGTAGCCGAACTGGGCGGTGGCCGGGGCCGGGTTGTAGAAGGAGCGGCGTTCCTTGCCGAGCATGCGGACGTAGCGGCCGGTAGCGGGGGTGGGCAGCGTGACCGTGTCGTGGCGGCCGGCCGCGTCGCCGGGCGCCTTGACGTCGGCGCGGCGGGCCGCGACCTCGGCGGCGCTCGGGCGGTACACCGTGCGCCAGGTCCGGTTGTCGTCGGACAGCTGCACTTCGTAGTCGACGGCGTAGGCGGCCTCCCAGTACAGGTCGACGGTGTCGACGGTGGAGGTGGCGCCGAGGTCGACCGAGACCCAGCGGTCCGCGTTCCAATCGCTCGACCAGCGGCTCTGGTCGCCCTTCAGGTCGGCAGGTCTGCCACCGTCGGTGACGAACGCCGGTGAGTTGCCCGCGTGTTGGTAGTTGTTGCTGTAGGCGGGATGGTGCAGGGCGAGGTTGGCGCGGGTGGTGGACGCGGGGGCCGGGGCGCCGCCGTAGACCTTGAAGGCGTAGAGGGAGTACCCGTAGGGCGTGGCGCGCTCGATGCCGCGCAGGCGGACGTAGCGGCCCGTCACCTCCTGGGGGTAGGTGTGCGCGGTGACGCTGCCGCCGGTGCCGGCGTCCTCCGTGTAGAAGGGCTGCCAGTCGGTGCCGTTCTTCGAGACTTCCAGGGCGTACTGCTTGCCGTAGGCGGCCTCCCAGTCGAGGGTCACGTGGTCGATGCGCAGGGTCGCGCCGAGGTCGACGCGCAGCCAGGCACCGTCGGAGAAGTCGCTGCTCCAGCGGGTGCCCGCGGCGCCGTCGACGGCGGCGCCGGGTCCGGAGGAGCCGTTCTCGCTGCCGGACGCGGTGACGGCGGCCGGGTTCGCCGCGTACGCGGCGGCGGCCAGGTCGGTGTTCCAGTCGGCGGCCGCCGCGGTGGCGGTGGCGCGCGGGGCGGCGGTGGTCGGGGGTGCGACGTAGGCGGACCAGGCGGTCAGGGTGGCCAGGGCCGCGGTGGTGCTGAGCAGCAGGAGGGGGCGACGCATGGGGCTCTCCTTCGGAAACCGGCACGGGATCGGAAGGGAGAGCGCTCCCGGCGGAACGTACGAGGAGCCGCCGCGGGTGTCAAGCGGCCCGGCGCGACCACCGGAGCGCGGGACCCGTTCCGTCACTTCCTGAAACTCAGGCGGTGGCCAACTGCCCTTTGTGCACGTTTTGTTGGGGCTGTGACCTGCCAATCGCCGGGAACTTCGGTCGCAACTCTTGACGTCAGATTCACCCGCCTGAAACATGCGACGCCAGGAGAGCGCTCCCACCACCCCCACTCGTTCACTTCATGAACCAGGAGAGCCGCTGTGCCCCACCTCCCCCTTCCCCCCACGCGCCGGACGGTCCTCGGCGCGGCCGCCGCTGCCGCCGCCCTGCCGGTGCTCGGTTCCGCTGCCGCCTCGGCCGCCGAGGCCACGGCCGCGCCCCGCGCGGCGCTCGCCGGCGGCGGCGACCTCGGCCCGAACGTCATCGTCTTCGACCCGGCCACCGCCGGCATCCAGGCCAAGCTCGACGAGATCTTCAAGCAGCAGGAGTCGGCGCAGTTCGGCACCGGCCGGTACGCCCTGCTCTTCAAGCCCGGCACCTACAACGGGCTCAACGCCCAGCTCGGTTTCTACACGTCGATCGCGGGCCTGGGCCTCTCCCCCGACGACACCACCATCAACGGGGACGTCACCGTCGACGCGGGCTGGTTCCAGGGCAACGCCACGCAGAACTTCTGGCGCAGCGCGGAGAACCTCGCGCTCGTGCCGGTCAGCGGCACCAACCGGTGGGCGGTCTCCCAGGCGGCCCCCTTCCGCCGGATGCACGTGCGCGGCAGCCTGAACCTGGCGCCCGACGGTTACGGCTGGGCCAGCGGCGGCTACATCGCCGACACCCGGGTCGACGGCAGCGTCGGACCTTACTCGCAGCAGCAGTGGTACACCCGTGACTCGTCCGTCGGCGGCTGGCTCAACGCCGTGTGGAACATGGTCTTCTCCGGCGTGGAGGGCGCGCCCGCGCAGGGCTTCCCCGACCCGCCGTACACGACGCTCGACACGACGCCGGTCTCCCGCGAGAAGCCGTTCCTCTACCTGGACGGCGCGGACTACAAGGTGTTCCTGCCGGAGAAGCGGACGAACGCGCGCGGCACCAGCTGGGGCAGCGGCACGCCGCGCGGCACCTCGGTCCCGCTGGACCAGTTCTACGTCGCGAAGCCGGGGGACAGCGCGGCCACGATGAACGCCGCCCTCTCCCAGGGCCTGCACCTGCTGCTCACGCCCGGCATCTACCACCTGGACACGGCGATCCAGGTGAACCGGGCGGGCACGGTCGTCCTCGGTCTCGGCTACGCCACGCTCGTCCCGGACGGCGGCGCGAGCGCCGTCAAGGTCGCCGACGTCGACGGGGTGCGGCTCGCCGGGTTCCTCATCGACGCGGGCACCGTCAACTCCGCGACGCTGCTCGAGGTCGGCCCGCAGGGCGCGTCCGCGGACCACTCGGGCGACCCGATCACCGTGCAGGACGTGTTCGTGCGGATCGGCGGCGCGGGCGCGGGCAAGGCCACCACCAGCATGGTGATCAACGCGCGGCACACCATCGTCGACCACACCTGGGTGTGGCGCGCCGACCACGGCGAGGGGGTCGGCTGGGAGACCAACCGCGCCGACTACGGCATCGTGGTCAACGGCTCCGACGTGCTCGCCACCGGGCTGTTCGTGGAGCACTTCAACAAGTACGACGTGCAGTGGAACGGCGAGCGCGGCCGCACGATCTTCTACCAGAACGAGAAGGCGTACGACGCCCCGAACCAGGCGGCGATCCAGAACGGCTCGGTCAGGGGCTACGCCGCGTACAAGGTCGCCGACTCCGTGACCACGCACGAGGGATGGGGCCTTGGCTCGTACTGCTTCTACAATGTCGACCCGACGATCCGGCAGGGACACGGCTTCGAGGCGCCGGACACGGCGGGCGTGAAGTTCCACGGGCTGCTGGTGGTGTCCCTGGGCGGCAAGGGCCAGTACGACCACGTGATCAACGACATCGGGGCCGCCACGTCGGGCGACACCACCGTGCCGTCGACCGTGGTGTCATACCCCTGACAGCCGGGCCGTCCTGGGGCGGGCCGCCCCGATGAGCGAGTCGTCGTGGACCCGGGCGCCGGGCAGCCGGTGCCGGGCCGCGACGAGCGCGCTGTCGATGTCCCGGGTGCCGGTGGCGACGCAGAGCGTGTAGGTGACGTCGTCCAGACGGCGCCGGGCCTCCGCGCCGCCCTCCTCCGCGTCCAGGGCGCTGAGCGCCTCGTACTCGCTGACGAGATCGGCCAGCAGGGCGGGGTGGGCCAGCAGCATCGTCGGGGCTCCTTGTCGTCGCGGACTCCTCGCCCTTGTGCCCGGCCGATCATCCGGCAAACAGGCCGCTTTCGGACGGCCCTGTCGCCGGTCAGTACGCGGCCGTGAACCGGGTGCGGTGGTGGGCGGGCCGCTCCGCCTCGTCGAGCAGCGCCACGGCCAGGTCCTCCATGGAGAGTACGGAGTTCCCCTCGGCGTCGACGACGAGGGTGTCGGCGCCGAGCCGGTAGCGTCCGGTGCGCTTCCCCGGCTCCAGCCGCGCCGCGGGGGCCAGGTAGGCCCAGTCGACCTCGTGGCCGGTGGTGCGGCAGACGTCGAGCTGCTCGTTGCAGGCCAGGGCGATCGGCCGCAGGGCGGGCGGAAAGCCGGGGGCGTCGACCACGGTGAGCCCGCCGGTGCCGGGCACGGTCAGCCCCGCGGCGCCGCCGACGAGCAGGAGGCGGACGCCGGTGCCGTGCAGGCCGGTGAGCAGCGCTCTTGCGGCGGCCGCCAGTTCAGGTTCGCGTCCGCCCGGCGGTCTCGTCGCGGAGATCACCAGCTCCTGGCCGGCGGCGAGGGCGGCCACGGAGCGCGGGTCGGCGGCGTCGCCGGTACGCGGCAGGGCCCCGGCGGGCAGACCGGCGGCCCGGGCCGGGTCGCGGACCACCGCGGCGACCCGGTGCCCCCGACGCAGGGCCTCGGCGACGACCCGGCGGCCGACACTGCCCGCGGCTCCGAATACGGTGATGTGCATAGCGTTCTCCTCAATGCCCTTGATCTGTCCGGATGGTGAGTTTCCGTCAGTGGCGGCGTTCGGTCGCCCAGACGGTGAGGGCCCCGGCGGCGGGCACCGCGCCCAGCACGCAGATGCCGGGCCAGCCCGCTGCGGCCCATACGACGGAGGCGAGGGCCGAGCCGACGGCGCCGCCGAGGAAGAAGCTCGTCATGAACGCCGCGTTGATGCGGCTGCGGGCCTCGGGGCGCAGCGCGTACAGGACGGTCTGGCTGCTGTTGAGCACGGCCTGCTGGCCGATGGTGAGGACGACGACCCCGGCGGTGAGCCAGAGCAGGGAGCGCTCCCCCGCGAAGAGCAGCAGCCAGCCGGTGAGCAGCAGAGCCGCGGCGGCGCCGGTGACCTTGTGGACGTGGCCGCGGTCGCTGAGCCGGGCCGCGCCCGTCATCGTGACCACTCCCACCGCGCCGACCAGGCCGAACAGTCCGATGGCGGGCGGCGGCCAGCCGAACGGCTCGCCGGCCAGCAGGAAGGTGAGCGCGGTCAGGTGGACGCTGTACGAGGCGAGCGAGCAGGCGCCGAGCAGCGCCCGGCGGCGCAGCAGGGGCTCCTCGCGCAGGAGGACGAGGGTGGAGCACAGCAGCGCGGGGTAGCGCAGGTCGGCGGTGACGGGCAGGCGGGGCAGCGCCCGGCGCAGGGCCACAGCGGCGAGGGCCATGAGCGCGGCGAGGACCCAGTAGACGGTGCGCCAGCCGCCGAGCGCGGAGAGGCCGCCCGCGACGGTGCGGGCCAGCAGTCCGCCGAGGAGGATGCCCGACATGACGGTGGCGACGGCGCGGCCGCGGTTCTCGGCGACGGTCAGGGCGGCGGCGTGCGCGACGACGACCTGGGCCCCGACCGAGGTGAGCGCGGTGAGGACGGTCCCCGCGAGCAGCAGCGGGCCGTTCGGGGCGAGGGCCGAGACGGTGAGGAACAGGGCGGTGGCGGTGAACAGGGCGACCGCGAGACGGCGCCGGTCGAGCACGTCGCCGAGCGGCACGAGCAGTATCAGGCCGAGCGCGTAGCCGGCCTGGGCCGCGGTGACGACGAGTCCGGCGAGGACGCTGCCGAGGCGCAGGTCGCGGGAGATGATTTCCAGGAGGGGCTGGGCGACGTAATTGCCCGCGCAGGAAAGGCCGGTGGCGACGGCCATCAGGAGCAGCGGGCTCCGGCGGGGACCGGCGCCGTGCGGGGTGCAGGCGGCTGTCTGGCCGCCGACTCTCGTACCCGGTAGGGCGTTCAGCTGTGTCATGGGCTCAGCCTGCGGCCGCCCGTATCGATGAGTCCAACACATCCTTGTCATCACAACGATCGCGCAGCACGATGGATCGCATGGAGTTGCAGCAGTTGCGCTACGTCGTCGCCGTCGCCGAGACCGGTGGGTTCACCCGGGCCGCCGAGCGGTGCCTGGTGGTCCAGTCGGCGCTGAGCCACCAGATCGGCAAACTGGAAAAGGAGTTGGGGGCGCGGCTGTTCGAGCGGACGAGCCGGCGGGTGCGGTTGAGCGCGGCGGGAGAGGCGTTCCTGCCGGCGGCGCGGCAGGCACTGGAGGCGGCGGAGCGGGCGCGCGCCGAGGTGGCGGCGGCGACGGGTGAGATCCGCGGGCGGCTCACCATCGGGGCGATCGCCTCGGTGACCGCGGTGGACGTGCCGGGGCTGATGCGCGCTTACTACGACGCGTATCCGCGGGTCGCGCTACGGCTGATGGACGGGGCGAGCGAGACGCTGGTGACCGGGGTGCGGGAGGGGACGCTGGACCTGGCGTTCCTCGGGGTGCAGCCGTCGTTCCGCATCCAGGATCCGGGGGTGGAGAGCCGCACGCTCGCGGTGGACCCGCATGTCGCGCTCGCGGCACCGGGGCATCCGCTGGCGGGTCTTCGGGGCGGCGCGCCCGTGCCGCTGGCGCGGCTCGCGGGCGAGGTGTTCGTGGACTTTCCCGCGGGGTTCGCGGCGCGGGCCCAGACCGACGAGGCGTTCGCCGCGGCGGGGCTGCGGCGCGAGGTGCCGTTCGAGGCGAAGGGCCTGGAGTTCCTGGCCGACCTGGTGCGGGGCGGACTCGGCGTCGCGCTGCTGCCCTCCCGGCTGGTGCCGCGCCTGCCGGGTCTCGCGGTCGTCCCGGTCGAGGACGGGCCGGTGCGCGAGGAGCGGATGGTGTGGAACCGGTCGCGCTGCTCGCCCGCGGCCGCGGCGTTCCTGGCTACGGTGCCGCGCTGACGCGTGGCGGCGCGGTCGGCGTGTCACCGGGGGGTGCGGTGGCTACGCGCGTTCCGGGTCGGGGGCGGATTCAGCGGCGAGCAGGGTGGCGTCGTCCTGGAGGCGGCCCTGCGCGTGGTGGAGCAGGTCGGCCGCGATGCCGGCCGTGAAGGTGGCGAGGGGGGCCGCGCTCTGTTCGGCCGCGCGCTCGGCCAGCGGGTAGAAGGTGCCGGTGGCGTCGCGTGCCTCGGAGACGCCGTCGGTGTGGAGCAGCAGCCGGTCCCACGCGGTGCGCGGCACGGGCTGCGCGGCGCACCAGCCGTGCGCGAGGTCGAGCAGGCCGAGCGGGGGCGCCGGGGCGGGCACGGCGGCGGTGACGGCGGTCCCGTCGCGCAGCAGCAGGGGCGGCGGATGGCCGCAGCAGACGAGTTCGGCGGAGCCGTCCGGGGCGATGGAGACGAACGTGGCGGTGACGAACCGGTCGGGTTCGTCCGAGTGCGCGACCAGGGAGTGCAGGCGGACCGCGAGCACCTCCAACGATCGCTGGCGTAACGCCAGTTCGAGCCAGGCCCGGAGCACCGCGTCGGCGGTGCGGGAGAGTTCGGGGCCCTTGCCCATGACGTCGCCGATGAGCAGCCGGGTGCCGAACGGCGAGGAGACGGCGCCGTGCAGATCACCGCCCCGGCCGTCGTCACCGGGGCCCGACGTGAGCCGGCGGGCACTGACACGCAGGGTGCCGACCGTCTCCGGGGACGAACCGGCCGTACGGGGGCGGGTGGTCATGGATGCCTTCCGAGCGGGCCGGTCGGGGCGGCTCGGGCGAGGAGAGCGCGGACCGCGGGATGCTCCGGGAATTGTAGTCACACGGGCGCGCAGTGTGACGATTTTCTTCAAGTGTGCACAGAATGTGCCCGAGGCATTCGATTCCAGCACGTCCGCGCCTCAGGCGGAACGCAGTCTCCCATCTGTGCGACACCGTTGGGGGACGATCCGCGGAAGCCGTCCGGGGCGGTGGCGGAAGGGGTCCGGCGCACGGCAGGGTCCGGTCCGCGCCGTTCCCGCGCCCGAGGACAGACCCGGCGCGCGTGGCGCAGCGTGCAACCGGTTCTCGGACCGGGCGCGCGTAGCCCTCCCGTTGCGTGGAACCCGCAGCGGAGCACAGCACTCGTGTCACCCGAGAGGTTCCGTCATGACCAGCATGCGCGCCCTGACCGTCGGGACGGACGGTTCACCCGAGAGCATGAACGCCGCCGACTGGGCGGCCCGCGAGGCGGTGCGGCGCGCTCTCCCGCTGCGGCTGCTGTACGCCGGCTCCGGTGAGCGGTCCGTGCCCGCGCCGCCCGGACCCGGTCTCCTCGACCGGGCCGCGCGGCAACTCTCGTACGCACACCCCGCGTTGGAGGTCCTGGCCGTCCGCAAGGGCGCGCGGCCGGTCGCCGCGCTGCTGGAGGCGGCCGGTGAGTCCGAGACACTCGTGCTGGGCTCGCGCGGCTCCACCGGGTACTCCGGGTTCCTCGTCGGCTCGGTCGCGCTCGCCGTGTCCGCCCGCGCCGAGCGGCCCGTCGTCCTGGTCCGGGCGGGCGGGCCCCCGCAGGACGAACAGGCGCCCGACGCACCGGACTTCCCGCCTGTGGTAGTCGGACTGGATGTGGCGGAGCCCGCCGACGAGGTGCTGTCCTACGCCTTCGAGGCGGCGGCCCTGCGCGGCACCGAACTGCACGCGGTGCACGCCTGGTCGGTGCCGCCGCCGCGCGGGGGCGCCTCGGGCGTGACCACGCCGGCGGGCGACGCCGCCCGTCGCGAGACGCTGAGCGCGGACGCCCTGACGGCCGCGTTGCAGGTGTGGCGGGCGAAGTACCCGGACGTGCCGGTGGTGCCGCGGCTGGTCTACGGCCGGCCGGGTCACCACCTCCTGAAGGCGTCGGCGTCGGCCGGCCTCACGGTGCTCGGACGCGGCATGGACCAGAACCGGCTGGGGCGCACGGCCCACTCGGTCGTGCACCACGCGACCGGCCCGGTGGCGGTCGTCCCGTACACGTGAACCACCACCGCGGCACGCGGCCACCCCGCCCGCTACCCGCCGGGCGCCGCTGCTCGTAGGCTCGGTCCTCCGCGACCGAAAGGCTGTGGCGTGCCATGACCATGTTCCGTCCCGCCCCGGGCTGGCTGTCCGACGCCGTGTTCTACCAGATCTACCCGCAGTCCTTCGCCGACTCCGACGGGGACGGCATCGGCGACCTGGGCGGCGTCATCGCGCGGCTGGACCACCTGGCCTGGCTCGGGGTCACCGCCGTCTGGATCAATCCCTGCTTCGTGTCGCCGTTCCGCGACGCCGGTTACGACGTCGCGGACTACTACTCGGTGGCGCCGCGCTACGGCACCGACGGCGATCTAGCGACCCTCGTCGACCTCGCCGGGCGGCGCGGCATCCGCGTGCTCCTCGACCTCGTCGCCGGGCACACCTCGGACCGGCACCCGTGGTTCCTCGCGTCCGCGGACGACCCCGGCGACCACCGCTACATCTGGAGCGCGGACGGCGTCCCCGAAGGTTTCGTCGCCTCCCCCGGCTCCCGTCCGGGCGCGTACCTGCCGAACTTCTTCGACTCCCAGCCGGCCCTGAACTTCGGTTACGCCCGCACCCGCGCCGCCGAGCCCTGGCGGCAGCCGCCCGACGCCGCCGGGCCGCGCGCCAACCGGGCGGCCCTGCGCCACGTCATGGACCACTGGCTGCGCCTGGGCGTGTCCGGGTTCCGGGTCGACATGGCGGCGTCGCTGGTGAAGGACGACCCGGGGAAGCGGGAGACCGCGCGGATCTGGACCGAGCTGCGGCACTGGCTCGACCGCGCCCATCCGCAGGCCGTCCTGCTGTCCGAGTGGGGTGATCCGCAGGTGTCCGTGCCGGCCGGGTTCCACGCCGACTTCTTCCTCCAGTTCGGCGGCCCGGCGGACGGGCTCGCGATGCGCTCGCTGTGGAACAACGGCGCGGGCACGAGGAACGAGAGCTGGGCTCCGCTGGACTGCTTCTTCGACGCGACCGGTCGCGGCTCTCCGCGCCCCTTCGTCGCGGCCTGGCGCGAGGCGGCCACCGCCCTCGGCTCCACCGGCTTCGTCTCCCTGCCCACCTCCAACCACGACTTCTCCCGCCTCAACTGCGGCCCCCGCACCGCCGAGCAGCTCCCGGCCGCGTTCGCCTTCCTGCTGACCTGGCCGACCCTGCCCGCGATCTACTACGGCGACGAGATCGGGATGCGGTACGTGCCCGGGCTGCCGGACACCGAGGGCAGCGTGCTCGGTCCGTCCTACAACCGGGCCGGTTCCCGTACGCCGATGCAGTGGGACGAGGGCCCCGGCGCGGGCTTCTCGACGGCGCCCGAGGAGGAGTTCTACCTGCCGCTCGACCCCGATCCGCGGCGCCCCTCGGTGGCCGCGCAACGCGCCGACGCACGCTCCCTGCTCCATCTCGTCCGCCGTCTCGTCACCCTGCGCGCCTCCACCCCGGCGCTCGGCAGCCGCTCCCCCGTCGAGGTGCTGCACGAGGGCCATCCGTTCGTGTACGTCCGCGGGGACCGGTTCCTGGTCGTCATCAATCCCGGTGCGCAGAGCAGGAGTTGGTCGGTTCCTCAGGAGCGTCTCCTGACGGGGGCGCGGCCCGTGGAGGTGTCCGGTGTGCGGGTGTCCGCGGACGGTACGGCGGTCGAGGCGGACGGATGCGCGTACGGGGTCTTCGCGCTCGGGACGGACTGAACCCCTCCGCCCACCGGCCGGAACGCGGAACCGATGCTCCGGTCACGCAAACTTCTCGCAAGCTTTGCGCTAATCTTGCGTCCCATGACGCGCAGACTTGCTCAGGTGGCGAAGAAGGTCGGGGTCAGCGAGGCCACGGTCAGCCGGGTGCTCAACAACAAGCCCGGTGTCTCGGAGGCCACCCGCCAGGCGGTGCTCACCGCGCTCGACGTGCTCGGCTACGAGCGGCCGACCCAGCTGCGCGGGGAGCGGGCCCGGCTGGTCGGCCTCGTCCTGCCGGAGCTGCAGAACCCGATCTTCCCGGCGTTCGCCGAGGTGATCGGCGGCGCGCTCGCCCAGCAGGGCCTCACGCCGGTGCTCTGCACCCAGACCAAGGGCGGGGTCTCGGAGGCGGACTACGTGGAGCTGCTGCTCCAGCAGCAGGTCTCCGGCGTGGTCTTCGCGGGCGGTCTCTTCGCGCAGGCGGACGCCGAGCACGGACACTACCGGCGCCTCGCCGAGCGGCAGGTCCCGGTGGTGCTGGTCAACGCGACCATAGAGCGGCTCGGCTTCCCCTGCGTGTCGTGCGACGACGCCGTCGCCGTCGAGCAGGCGTGGCGGCACCTGGCCTCGCTCGGCCACGAGCGCATCGGCCTGGTCCTCGGCCCCGGCGACCACATGCCCTCGCGCCGCAAGCTCACGGCGGCGCGCACGGCGGCCCACGCGGCCGGCGGGGAGCTGCCGGACGACGCGGTGGAGCGCGCGATGTTCTCCCTGGAGGGCGGGCACGCGGCGGCGGCCCGGCTCCTGGAGCGCGGCATCACCGGCATCATCTGCGCCAGCGACCCGCTCGCGCTCGGCGCCGTGCGGGCCGCGCGCCGGGCCGGGCTCGGCGTGCCCGGCGACGTGTCCGTGGTCGGCTACGACGACTCGGCGTTCATGAACTGCACGGAGCCGCCGCTCACCACGGTGCGCCAGCCCATCGAGGCGATGGGCCGGGCCGCGGTCGAACTGCTCGTCGCGCAGATCCAGGGCGGCACCGTGCCCCCGGGCGAGCTGCTCTTCGAACCGGAGCTGGTGGTGCGGGGCTCGACGGCACCCCCCGCGTCGGCGTGAGCCGACCGGCGGCCGCCGTGCGCGCGGCCACTCGCACCCCGGGCCCCGGGGCGCGGCGGAGAGAACCGGACGCCTCGCGTCCACCACTCTCCGGCCGCCCCCTCGCCCCAACTACCCCTTGACCCCTAGCTGTTAATTTTTTGCGGAGTACGCGCGACATCTTGCGGACATCCGGCGTCGGTGCTTGAGTGTGGCACGCCCCGGCTCGCACCTCCCCGTGCACCCACGCCGCGGGCCTCCACGTTCCTGCCTGCACAGGCTCAGGCCCGAAGGGGACCCACCGATGAGAAGCAGCACCTGGTCACGTCCTGTCCGCCGAACGTCCGCGGTGGCCGTCGCCACCGCCTTCGCCCTGGGCTCCCTCGCGGCCTGCGGCACCAGCAGCAGCTCCGACGACGACGGATCGGGCGGCGCCGGGTCGAAGGCCGACATCAGCGCCCCGCTCGACCCCAAGACCAAGGTCACGCTGACCATCGACTGCATGCCGCCGACCGCCAAGGCGGCGGAGCGCAAGCAGTGGGTCGAGGACGTCAAGGAGTTCAACAAGAAGTACCCGAACGTCACGATCGACGGGAAGTCGACGGCCGGCCAGTGCGAGGAGCCGGCCCGGTTCACCGCGGCACTCAAGGCGAAGTCCCAACCGGACGTCTTCTACACGTACTTCACCGACCTCCAGCAGGTCCTCGACAACAACGGCGCCGAGGACATCACGGCGTACGTGACGCCGAAGACCGTGCCGGCGATCGACTCCATCGACCCGAACGTGATGAACGCCCTGAAGAAGGACGGCAAGCTCTACGGCGTGCCGACCAGCAACTACACCATGGGCCTGCTCATTAACCGCAAGCTGTTCAAGCGGGCCGGACTCGACCCGGACAAGCCGCCGGCCACCTGGGACGAGGTGCGCACCGCCGCGAAGAAGATCGCGGGCCTCGGCAACGGCATCTCCGGATACGGCGAGTACAGCGCGGAGAACACCGGCGGCTGGCACTTCGCCGCGGCGCAGTACAGCCTGGGCGGCGAGATGGTCAGCGCCGACGGCAAGAAGGCCGCGTTCAACGACGCGACCGGCAAGAAGGTCGTCCAGCAGCTGCACGACATGCGCTGGACCGACGACAGCATGGGCAAGACCCAGCTGCTCAAGTGGGGTGACCTGCAGAAGCAGATCGCGTCCGACAAGCTCGGCATGTTCCTCGCCGCGCCCGACGACGTGACGTACATGGTCCAGCAACTGGGCGCGAAGTACGAGAACTTCGGGATGGGACCGATCCCCGGCGGCAAGGCGACCCTGTTCGGCGGCAACGACTACATGATCAAGAAGGGCTCGTCGCCCGACAAGATCAAGGCGGCCATCGCCTGGCTGAACCTCAAGACGCTCACGCCCGGCAAGGGCCAGTTCCAGTGGGAGCGCACCAAGGCGGACAAGCTGCCCGTCGGGCTCCCGCAGCCGAACTTCTTCACCGGCGCGACCAAGGATGCGGACCTCAAGTCCCGTACGGAAAACGCCACGATGCCGGTGGAGAACTTCAAGCCCTTCATGGCGAACCCGGTGCCCGGCAAGGCGGAGCCGCCGAAGGCGCAGGAGATCTACAAGGTTCTCGACAACGTGATGTCGGGCGTCCTGACCAACAAGAACGCCGACATCGACAAGCTCCTGTCCACCGCCGAGCAGCAGGTCAACCAGGTGCTGGCCAACCAGTGACCGCTTCCCCCTGGCACCTGTGATCCGAGGAGTGACCATGTCGGCCCCGACGCTGCCCGCGAAGCCCCAGCAGGCCGCACCGCCCGCCAAGCGCCAACTCAGCACGTCCGACGGCTCGTTGGCGCGCGCCGTGCGCCGCAACATCTCCGCGCACGGCTTCCTGATCGGTGCGGTGCTCTGCTTCTCCTTCTTCTCCTGGTACCCCATGGTCAGGGAGTTCGTCCTGGCCTTCCAGAAGACGAAGGACGGCCGCACCACCTGGGCCGGCTGGTCCAACCTCAGCTACGTCTTCCACGATCCGGCCTTCTGGCAGGCCTGGCGCAACACGCTGCTGTTCACCGCGCTGGCCCTGGTGCTGGGCTTCGCCGTCCCGTTCCTGGTGGCGGTCCTGCTCAACGAGTTCCGGCACGGCCAGGGGTATCTGCGGCTGCTCGTCTACCTGCCGGTGATGCTGCCGCCGGTCGCCTCCGTCCTGCTCTTCAAGTACTTCTACGACCCCGGCTACGGCCTGTTCAACCGGGTCCTCGGTGTCTTCGGGATCCCCGATCAGCAGTGGCTCCAGTCGACCGACACCGCGATGCTCTCGGTCGTCATCGCGTCGACCTGGATGAACATGGGCGGCGCGACCCTCATCTACCTGGCGTCGCTCCAGGGCATTCCCGGTGAGCTGTACGAGGCCGCCGAGCTGGACGGCGCGGGGCTGTGGCGCAAGATCTGGCACGTGACGGTCCCGCAGACGCGGCTCATCCTCTCGCTGATGTTCCTCATGCAGATCATCGCCACGATGCAGGTCTTCACCGAACCGTTCCTGCTGACCAACGGCGCGGGCCCGGAGGGCTCCACCACCACCGTCGTCTACCTCATCTACCAGTACGCCTTCAACTTCAACAACTACGGCGGCGCGGCGGCCCTCGGCCTCGTCCTGCTCGTCCTGCTCGCGGCCTTCTCCGCGGTGTACGTACGCCTCAGCCGCGCCTCGGACGACTGAGCGCCAAGGGAGTTGGGATTCACCGACATGGCTACCGACACGATGCGCCCCCGCACTCTGATCTCCCCGGCCCAGCTGGGCCGGCGGCGCGGGAAGATCATCTACTGGACCGTCTTCGGCGTGACCACGGGCCTGTTCACGCTGGTCTTCCTCGGCCCGCTGTACTGGATGGTCACCGGCGGCCTCAAGACCACGGCGGAGATCGTCCAGTCCCCGCCGACCCTCGTCCCGCACAGCACGCACCCGGAGAACTACCAGGACGCCTGGCGCGTGATGGACCTCGCCAAGCTCCTGTTCAACACCCTCTACTACGCGTTCGGCGCGCTCGCCTTCCAGCTCGTCCTCGACGTGGCCGCCGCCTACTCCCTGTCCAAGCTCCGGCCGGTCTTCGGCAATGTCGTCCTCGGCATGATGCTGGCGACGCTGATGATCCCGGCCACCGTCCTGGTCGTCCCGCAGTACCTGACCGTGCTCGACGTGCCGATCTTCGAACGCAACCTGCTGAACAGCCCCTGGGCGATCTGGCTGCCGTCCGTCACGAACGCGTTCAACATCTTCCTGCTGAAGCGGTTCTTCGACTCGATCCCGCAGGAGCTGCTCGACGCGGCCGCCATCGACGGCGCCTCCTCCGCGCGCACCCTGCGCTCGGTGGTCCTGCCGATCTCCCGGCCGATCCTCGGCGTGGTCTCCATCTTCGCGGTCGTCGGCGTGTGGAAGGACTTCCTCTGGCCGATGCTGACGCTGCCCGACCCGGCGAAGCAGACCCTGAACGTCGGGATCTACTCCCTGGCCAACGGTGTCCCGCAGAACCAGCTGATCGCCGCGCTCACCATCGCCTCGGTGCCGACGCTCCTGCTCTTCCTGCTCTTCCAGCGCAACATCATGAGCGGTCTGACCGCCGGCGGCCTCAAGGGCTGATGCCCGGCCCCGTTCCCCTCCCTCTTGTGCGGGTGCCGCCGCGGTCGCCGCGGCGCGCTCCGCCCTGCCCGAAAGGACCCTTCGTGGTGGCCGACGACTGGTGGCGTTCCGCAGCCATCTACCAGGTGTACGTCCGCAGCTTCGCCGACGGCGACGGTGACGGGACGGGAGACCTCGCCGGGGTCAGAGCGCGCCTGTCCTATCTGGCGGAGCTCGGCGTCGACGCGATCTGGTTCACGCCCTGGTACCGCTCCCCGCTCGCGGACGGCGGGTACGACGTCGCCGACTACCGGGTGATCGATCCGGCGTTCGGGACCCTCGCCGAGGCCGAGAAACTCATCGCCGAGGCCCGGGACCTCGGCATCCGCGTCATCGTGGACATCGTGCCGAACCACGTCTCCGATCAACACCCGTGGTTCCGGGCGGCCTTGGCCGCGGGCCCGGGCAGCCCCGAGCGGGAGCTGTTCCACTTCCGGCCGGGCCGCGGCGCCGACGGCGAACTGCCGCCCAACAACTGGCCCTCCCAGTTCTCCGGCCACACCTGGACGCGGGTGCCCGACGGGGAGTGGTACCTGCACCTGTTCACCGCGCAGCAGCCGGACCTGAACTGGGCGCATCCTGCGGTGCGCCAGGAGCACGAGGACGTGCTCAGGTTCTGGTTCCAGCGGGGCGCGTCCGGCGTCCGCATCGACTCGGCGGCGCTCGTCGCGAAGGACCCGGCGCTCGCCGACGCCGCCGACGGCGACGAGAGCGGCTACGTCGACCGCGACGAACTCCATGACATCTACCGCGCCTGGCGTGCCGTCGCCGACGAGTACGACGGCGTCCTCATCGGTGAGCTGTGGGTGCCCGATCCCGAGCGGTTCGCCCGCTACCTGCGCCCCGACGAACTGCACACCGCCTTCAACTTCGACTTCCTCACCCGCCCCTGGGACGCGGCGGAGCTGCGCACGTCGATCGACCGCACGCTCGCCTACCACGCGCCGGTGGGCGCGCCGGCGACCTGGGTGCTCTGCAACCACGACGTGACCCGCACCGTCACCCGCTACGGCCGCGCCGACACCCGCTTCGACTTCGCCGCCAAGCGGTTCGGCACCCCGACGGACCTGGCCCTCGGACGGCGCCGCGCCCGGGCCGCCGCGCTGCTCTCGCTGGCGCTGCCGGGGGCCGTCTACCTCTATCAGGGCGAGGAGCTGGGACTGCCCGAGGTCGAGGTGGCGCGCGAGCGGATCGAGGACCCGATGCACTTCCGCTCCGGCGGCGTCGACCCGGGCCGCGACGGCTGCCGGGTGCCGCTGCCGTGGACCGCGCAGGGAGTGTCGTACGGTTTCGGCGCCACCGGCGAGCCCTGGCTGCCACAGCCGGACGACTGGGGCACGTACGCCGCCGAGGACCAGGCGGCGGACCCCGCCTCGATGCTCTCCCTCTACCGTGCCGCGCTGCGGCTGCGCGGCGGCCTACCGGGCCTCGGAGGGCGTGAGTTGACCTGGCTGCCCGCCCCCGACGGCGCGCTGGCCTTCGCCCGCGGGGACGGTCTGGTCTGCGTCGTGAACCTGGGCGCCGCCGAACCCGTCGAACTCCCGTCGCACGAGCGGGTGTTGCTGGCCAGCGACGCGCTCGACGGCGACGGGCGGCTGCCGCGTGACACGGCGGTGTGGCTGCGGGACGGGGCTGCGTAGCGGGCACTACGACGTTCGCCTCTCTCTCACCCGGCGCGTCGATGAGCCCGGCATACGCCCTACCCGGCCGTCCGTTCGACTGTGACGGCCGGGACGGGCGTTCCGGAGGACAATGTCATATGCCAGAAGCACCCCCGCATCGTGTATGGCCAATTCCCTTACGAGCCCTGGCGGCCTGTGCCACAGTCGTAACCGGTCCTCCCGTCCGCCGTGGCCCCGTGCCTGCATCGGAGTGCGTCATGTCCCCCCATGTCTTCGCGGACCGCCCCGCCGGCCAGCCGCCGGAGCGTGGCGCGGTCGAGGCGCTGATCTCCCAGACCCGCCGGCTGCTCGGCGACGTCGACGCGGTGCGCCGGGAGACCGCGGCGCCGGCCGGGGGCGAGGGGGACGCCGAGGCCCGGTGGCAGCGCGCCCTGTACGAGCTGGCGGTCCATCAGCTCAGCGACCTCGACCGCCATCTGGCACAGCTGCGCGAGGCCCCGGCCGCCGGCCCGCCGCCCCGGCGCGGCGCCGAGGGGCCGCAGGGTTCCCTGCTGAGCCGGGTCGGCAGCGCCGAGTGGGATCTGCTCACCGACGAGGCCACCTGGTCCGCGGAGCTCTACCGCATCCTCGGCCGGGACCCGGCCGCGCCCGCCCTCACCCTCGACGAACTGCCCGCCCTGGTGCACCGCGACGACCAGGCGCAGCTCACCGCGATGGTCACGGACTGCCTGATCGACGGCAAGCCGATCGACGGGGAGTTCCGTGTCGTGCGCCCCGACGACTCCGAGCGCACCGTGCACATGATGGGCGAGCCCGTGCTCGACGGCGACGGCGCGACCGCCTCCATGTGGGCGGTGGTGCGTGACGTCAGTGAACTGCGGCGCAGCCAGCGCGCGGTGAGCGAGACCCGCGACTCGCTCCAGCGGCAGCGGCACATCGCACAGACCGAGCACCGGCTCGCGGCCGAGCTGCGGGAAGCCGTGCTGCCGCCGCGGCGAGGCTCCCTGCGGCTCCCGCGCACCGCGCCCGCCGGGGCCGCGCTCCTCGACGTGGCCGCCCGCCACCTCCCCGCGGCCGCCGGCGGCCCGGTCGGCGGCGACTTCTACGACGTCCTCGAACTCCCCGAGGGGCCGGTGGTGCTGGCCGTCGGCGCACTCGCCGGACGCGGGGTCACGGCCGCCTCCGGAACCGCGCAGACGCTCGGCGCGGTCCGCGGCATGGCCCTGTGCGGAGCGGGCCCCGGCGAGTTGCTCTCCCGGCTGCGTCTGGTGTGCGACGGATCCACCGGTCCCGGCCTCACCGGCGCGCTGTGCTGCCGGTACGACCCGGCGGCCCGGCGGCTGGCGTGGGCGCGGACGGGCCACCCCGCCCCGCTGCTCTTCCGCGACGGGACGGGGTGTGCGCTCACGCCGTCCGGGGGCGCCCTTTGCGCGCAGAGCGAGGAGACGCTGCGCGCCGGGGACGTGCTGCTGCTGCGGACCGGGGGTCTGCTGCCACGGCACGACGAGCCCGCCGCCGAGCAGCGGCTGCTCGCCCTGGCACCGCGCCTGACCTCGGCGCGCGACGCACAGGACTGCCTGCGCACGGTCGTGGAGGCGCTCGGCGCGGCCGAGCGGGAGACCGGCGCCTGTCTGCTTCTCGCCCGGATCGGCCCCTGACGGCGTCCCCGCGGCCTCAGGCCCGGACGCGTTTGCCGGCGGGCCGGGGCAGCGCCAGCTTGATCTCCTGGCGCAGGTCCTCGATCTTCGGATAGCCCGCGAACTGGCCGGTGAGCCGGTACATCTCCCGCAGCCGGTCCCAGGTGCGCAGGGAGGAGTTCGACCCCATCGAGGAGAGTGCCAACCGCGCGTACCGGTCCGCCTGTTCGGGGTCGTCCGCGATGAAGCAGGCCGAGGCCATGGAGAGATGGTCGAAGATCTTCGACCGGTCGCGGCCGCCCGCACGCAGCGCGAGGGCCTGCTTCGCATGGCGCTGCGCGATGATCGCGGCACCCGGCTCGTGCTCGGCGAGGGTGCGGTAGGCGAGGGCCTGCATGCCGTGCAGGTCCGCCTCGTCGAACATCTGCATCCAGCTCGGCGGTGCCACATCACCCCGGTCCGAGACGAAGAGGTCCTCCGCCTGGCCCAGCGTGCGGCGCATGGCCTGGCCCTTGCCCAGGGAGGCCTGTGCCCAGGCCTCGATGGTGCAGAGCATGGCCTTGGTCCGGGGCAGCACCTCGTCGCCCGCGCCGGACTGGGCGAGCTTCATCAGGTCCAGCGCCTCGTCGGGCGCGCCCAGGTGGATCTTCTGGCGCGCTGCCCGGGAGAGGGCCTCACCGGCCCGCGGGCGGTCGCCGCCCTCGCGCGCGGCGTGCGCGGCGATGACGAAGTACTTCTGGGCCGTGGGTTCGAGGCCGACGTCGTGGGACATCCAGCCCGCGAGGACGGCGAGGTTGGCGGCGACGCCCCACAGGCGCCGCTGGAGATGGTCGGGGTGCCGGTAGGAGAGCATCCCACCGACCTCGTTCAGCTGCCCGACGACCGCCTTGCGCTGCAACCCGCCGCCGCGGGAGGCGTCCCAGGCCCGGAACACCTCGACCGAGCGCTCCAGCTCCTCGATCTCCTGGGAGCCGATGGGGGCCGCCTCGTACCGGTCGTACCCGGCGGGGTCGGCGCTGCCCGCGAAGAGGGGGTCGTGCGAGGTCGGAGCGGAGGCCGCGAGGGCCGGGTCGGTGTGCAGCCAGTCGTGCATGGCGCTGCTGAGTACGGAGCCCGCGGCGAGCGCGGCACCCGCGCCCACCAAGCCGCGTCGGTTGAGCATGAGGTCCATTCCCGTGAATTCGGTGAGGACCGCAGCTGTCCGCTCGGGCGCCCACGGCACTCCGTCGGGCCCCGGTGGTCCCAGGCCCCCGCCGCCCTGCCGTTTCCCCGCGCGCCCGTGCCGGACAAGACCGAGATCCTCGATGGTCACGACACGGCCGAGTCGCTCGGTGAACAGCGCCGCCAGCACCCTCGGTACCGGATCGCGCGGGATCTCTCCCATGTCGATCCAACGCCGCACCCGCGAGGTGTCCGTCGCCAGCTGGAGGTGGCCCATGGCCGCCGCCTGCCGGTTGACGAGCCGCGCGAGTTCACCCTTGGACCAGCCGGCCAGGCCGAACAGGTCGTTCAGGCGGGTGTTGGGTTGTCCGTTCACGTGAGCCCCCAGGTTCTCGGCTGCAACCGACAGTAGCCCGCTGTCAGTTGCTGAGCGACTATTCGCCAGGGTTCGCCAGGGTGCGCCAGCTGTTGTGCTCCAGCCCCTGGGGTGTCAGGTAGGAATGCGCCACCCCGACCCGGTCGCCACGGGGCACTCCCCAGGGTGTACCGGCCCGACCGGGCCGGGCGGCGCAGGCAATTCGTCGGAACGCGAAGGGATCTGTATCGCCCATGTACGCAGCATCGTCCTCCGTGTCCGCCCCGCCCCGGCCGCGCACCGCCCGCCCGGTGGTCTCCGGCAACGGCCCGTATCTCGACCCCGTGCGGCCCGCGACCACGACGCTCGCGGGCGTCGGCAGGCCGCGCCGTGCCCCGGGGCTCGGCACCCCACCGCTCAGCGGGAGACTCGACTTGTCCGGCCCTCAGGGCGCCGCCCTGCGCACGGCGATCGCCGCGGTGCACCGGATCTGCCCGGAGTTCCATCCGGTGCAGGTGCTGCGGCGCAGCCCGCGCTCCGTGCTGCTCGTCGGAACGACGGGGCGCAGCACCGCCGTCGCCAAATGCTCACTGGACCACTCCCCCGCGGGGACCGAGCGGATGCGGCACGAAATAGCCGCCTACCGCTCGTTCGTCCGGCACCGGCCGCCGGTGCGGGCGCCGCGTCTCATCGCGGCGGACCCGGAGAACGGCACGCTGGTGATCGAGCGGATGCCCGGCCGGGTGGCCGCCCTGCAGCGCCATCCGGCCGAGGCACCGCCGCGGGCGGACGTGCGCACCGCGCTCGGCGCGATCTGCCGGCTCAACGGCTGGCGGCCCCCGGCCGGCACGTTCGGCGCGCCGCTCGACTACGCGGAGCGGATCAACCACTTCCACGACCTGGGTCTGCTGACCGACCGGGACATGGGCGATCTGCAGAAGCTGCTGCACGGCATCGCCCACGCCTCGGGGCGCGGCGGCATGGGTCAGTTCTGCCACGGTGACGCGCTGCTGTCGAACATCCTGCTCTCGCCGGCCGGGCCGGTCTTCGTGGACTGGGAGCACGCGGGGTGGTATCTGCCCGGCTACGACCTCGCCACGCTCTGGGCCGTGCTGGGCGACGCCCCGGTGGTGCGCCGCCAGATCAGCCAGCTCGCCCAGTCCGGGGGCGCGGCGTCCCGCGACGCGTTCCTGGTCAACCTGATGCTCGTACTGACCCGGGAGATCCGGACGTACGAGACGGCCGTGCAGCGGTCGCTGCACGCGCAGCCCCCGGCGGCACCGGGAGCGGCCCATCCCGGCGCCGCGCCGTCCGGTGAGGAGCAGCGGCTGTTGCTGCGCCGTCTGCACGACGACTGCACCATGGCCCGCAAGGCGGTCCGCGCGGCGGTCGGCACCCGTTGACGGGAAGGCGGTTCCGCGGTGCGCCGGTGAACGGGCGCACCGCGGCTCTCCGTTGCGCGGCGCCGGATGCGGTCGAGGTCATCTCCCCTACAGCGGGCGGCTATTGGTCTACGCCACTGACGCGTCGCAGGCGGCCGCACCACCGCGCGGGAAACCCCGGAACACACCCGCTGACATGGGAAATCCCGGGGTGTTCCGTTGCCCTTCGGATGATTGACGGATGGTCGGCCAGCCGATACCACTGACGCACGAGGCGCCCGCACGCCCCGCGCACCGCGCCGACCACCAGCGTCTTCAGGAGGCACCGTTGCTTCGGTCCATCCGTTCCGTCCCCGCCAGACGCCCCCGTGCGGGGGTGCGGGCGGCGGGCACGCTCGCCACCGCGGCGCTGCTGCTGCCCCTGCTCGGCGCGGCCCCGCCGCAGGGCGCGGGCGCGGCCCCGTCCGCGCGCCTCCAGAACGCTTTCGCGGCCGCCGCGGCCGAGTACCAGGTCCCGCAGAGCGTGCTGCTCGGCGTCGCCTACCTCCAGTCGCGGTGGGACGCGCACGGCGGTGCGCCGAGTGTCACCGGGGGCTACGGGCCCATGCACCTCACCGACGCGCGGACGGCGCTGGCGCGCACCGTGACGCACGACCACGCGTCGGGCGACGCCCGCGGCGACGACTCGCGCGCCCCGCTGAGGGCCGCGGAGCCGGTGCCGACCGAGGCGCAGCTCCCGGCCCGGCTCAAGACGCTGGTCCGGGCCGCGCGGCTGACCGGCATCCCCGCCGCGCGCCTGCGCAGCGACGCCGCGGCCAATGTGCGCGGCGGCGCGGCGCTGCTCGCCGCCGCGCAGAAGGGGCTCGGCAAGCCGCTCAGCGCCGCGCCGTCCGACTGGTACGGCGCGGTCGCGACGTTCTCCGGGGCGGACGACACGGCGACCGCGGCGACGTACGCCAATGACGTCTTCGCGGTGATCCGCGACGGCGAGCGGCGGACCACGGACGCGGGCCAGGCGGTGACGCTCGCCGCCGACCCGACGGCGGCGCCGCGGGCCGCGCAGCTCAGGGCGGCCGGGCTGCGCAAGGCCGACACGTCCGGGACCGAATGCCCGCGGACCGTCTCCTGCGAGTGGATCCCGGCGCCTTACGAGGAGTTCGGCGACGGCGACTACGGCAACCACGATCTGGCGGACCGCCCCAAGGACCAGAGCATCGACTACATCGTCATCCACGACACGGAGGCGACGTGGGAGCAGACGCTGAAGCTGGTCCAGGACCCGACCTATCTGGCCTGGCACTACTCACTGCGCTCGACCGACGGGCACATCGTGCAGTCCATCAGGACCAAGGACGTCGGCTGGCACGCGGGCAACTGGTACGTGAACGCCAAGTCGGTCGGCCTGGAGCACGAGGGCTTCCTGGCGCAGCCCGACTCCTGGTACACGGAGGCGATGTACCGCTCGTCCGCGCGGCTGGTGACCTACCTCGGGAAGAAGTACGGCATCCCGCTGGACCGGCAGCACATCCTGGGCCATGACACGGTGCCGGGACCGACGACGTCGACGATCCCGTCCATGCACACGGACCCCGGCCCGTACTGGGACTGGGCGCACTACTTCGCGCTGATGGGCCGGCCGTTCCACGCCACGGCGGGCGCCCGGAGCGATGTCGTCACCATCAAGCCCGACTTCGCGCGGAACAAGCCGCAGTTCACGGGGTGCGCCAAGGCCGGTGAGGCGTGCGCGCCGCACGGTTCGAGCGCGGTGCGGGTCTATACGGCGCCGAGCGAGGACGCCCCGCTCGTCAAGGACATCGGGCTGCGGCCCGGCGGCCAGGACTCGACGATCGACGTGAACGACATGGCGTCGCGCGTCTCGACCGGCCAGCAGTACGCGGTCGCGGAGCGCCGGGGCGAGTGGACGGCGATCTGGTACCTGGGGCAGAAGGCCTGGTTCAAGAACCCGCGGAAGCAGCCGACCGCCGTCCCCGCCAGGGGACTCGTGGTCACGCCGAAGGCGGGCGCGAGCGAGGTGCCGGTCTACGGGCGGGCGTACCCCGAGGCCGCGGCCTACCCGGCGGGGATGACACCGCAGGCGATCTCCCCGCTGCCGTACAAGCTCCTGGCCGGCCAGCGCTATGTGACCGGCGGGCGGACGACGGGCGAGTACTTCTACTCGCCCACGTTCGACACGTCGACGCACACGGTGGTCAAGGGCAAGGACGTGTACTACGAGATCCAGTTCGCCCACCGGATCGAATATGTGCGGGCCGCCGATGTCCAGGTGGTCCCCGTCACGAAGTCCTGACCGCGTGTGCGTCCCGCCGCCGGCGCGTGGCTCCGGCGGCGGGGCCGGGGGGGGGCAAGGCCCTCAGCCCTGCTGGAACAGCTCCGCCGGCAGCGGCTTGAGCAGGGCGTACAGGTCGTCGGTGATCGGCCGGTCCCAGGACGCGATGGTCACGAGCACCTTGTCGCTGCGGTCGAACTGCACGCAGGAGATACGTGTCTCGGAGAGCTTCAGCCGCCGCACGATGAGAAGGTTGTCGCCCTGCATGACGGGGACGTCCTCCACGCCGGTGACCGTGACCTCCTCGTCGTTCTCCAGCGCGATGAGCAGCTGGGCGACCTCGAAGGGGATCTCGTCCTCGGCGATCTCACGGGCCGGGGAGCCCTCGGGCAGATTGCCGATGATCATCGCGGGGCCGCGGCCGCCGAACAGGTCGTAGCGCAGGAACACGCCCTGGCAGCTGCCGTCGGAGGCGGGCAGCAGGCCCGCGCCGAGATTGCCCGGCCAGTCGCCCGGATCCATGGCCAGGACGTCGAAGTCGGGGCCCGCGGGGGTCGCTGCGCGGCGGCGGAGGAAGGACATGCCGTCCATCGTACGTCGCCGGCGGGGGCGGTTCTTCCCGGGGTTTGCCGAGCGGGCCGCTCCCCGGGAGGCGGTGCGGAGCGTGCGGTGGGCACCGGCGTGGTGGCGGGTCGGCACCCCGGCCCCGGCGCTCGCGGGGCTACGGGCGCCGCTGCTCGTTGTCACCCACCGGCGTGCGCGTGAACGCGCTCGGCCGCGGCCGCTTTCCCGCCCGCTCAGCATGCCCGTCGCCGCGCCGCGCGGAGGGCCGCCGCCTACGCTTCCTCCGCTCCGTGCCGAGCGTGCTGGTCGGCTCGTGCCCCGGCCGGAGCCCGCTTCGGGTGGCTGACGTACTGCGCCGGGGGCGGCGGCGCACCGGCCCCTCAGCGTGTGCCGGGGCCTTTGACCGCCCGGGTCATGTGGCGTTCCGCGCAGAGGGGTTGTGGCGTTCGTGATGCCGGGCGACCCGGGCCCGGTTTCCGCAGGAGGGCTTGCACCACTCCTGGCGGGGGTGCTCCTTGAGGAAGTAGCGCACGCAACGCGGGGCGTGGCAGGCGCGCAGCCGCTGCCGGTCGGGGCCGGCGAGGAAGGTGAGCGCGGCGCGGGCCAGGACCGCGGTGAGCAGGTCGGCGGCGGGCACGTCGCCGGTGGCGACCTGCCGGAGCGTGGGCGCGCTGCGGTCTTCGGGCCACTCCAGGACGGGCACGGCGGGCACCCGGGCGGCGGCCGCGTTCAGCCGCGCCACGGCCTCGGCGGCGGGGAGCAGGCGGGCCGCGTCGGCGGGGCTGGGTTCGGCCGGGCGCACGGCGCGTGCGCACAGGGCGCGCACCGCGGCCCGCACGGCGCGGACCCGCCGCAGGTCTGCTTCGTCGCCGGTGTAGCCCGGATCCAGCGGCAGCCCGGCGGCGTGGGCCCGGACCCAGGCAGTGAGCCCCTCGGGGGTCGCCAGATCGTCGGCCACGCCACCGGCCCCGTCGTGGCGGAGGGTGAGGACGAGACCGAGGACGAGCCGGGTGCCGTCGGGCCCCGCCGCACTGATGTCACGCATGGTGTTAATGATAGGTTCCGCGTCAACCATTAGCGCCCGTCAACCCCGGCGGCCGGTGAGCGACGCCGGGGTTGGTGGCCGGTGTATATACGGGGGGATCGTGGGCGCGGGCACGCTCGACTACTGGCGGGCGGGGCTGGACTCCGTACCGGACGAGGTGTGGCGCCACCCCGCGCTGGAGGCCCTGCTGCTCGCCGACAACCGGCTGACCGAGCTGCCCGCCCGCATCGGCACCCTGACCCGCCTGCACACGCTGGACCTGGGCCACAACCGGCTGGCCTCGGTGCCGCCGGGCCTCGGCGGCCTCACCGGCCTGACCCGCTTCCTCTACCTGCACGACAACCGGCTGACCGAGCTGCCCGGCAGCCTCGGCGCCCTGGACCGGCTCGCGTACCTGAACGTCGGGGAGAACCGCCTGACGTGGCTGCCGCCGACGCTGGGATCGATGACCGGCCTCGTCGAACTGCGCGCCCAGCACAACAGGCTGACCGCACTGCCGGACACCGTCGGCGCGCTCACCGCGCTGCGGGAGCTGTGGCTGCGCGGCAACCGGCTCACGACCCTGCCCGCGTCCGTGAGCCGCCTCCACGAACTGCGGGAGCTGGAGCTGCGGGAGAACGCCTTCGACGCCGTCCCGCAGGCACTGCGCGGCCTTCCGCTGCTGCGCAGGCTCGACCTGCGCGGCAACCGCCTGTGTGAACTGCCCGGCTGGATCGCGGAGTTGCCCTCCCTGGACAAGCTCGACCTGCGCTGGAACCCCGTACGCGTCGCGCCCGGCCTGCTCGACGAGCTGGCCGGACGCGGCTGTGTCGTCCTGCGCTGAGCGGGCGGCCGCTCAGCCGCGCTCCGCCGGGGTGGGCGGCACGACGGCGACCGGGCTCGCCGCGTGGAGCAGCACCGCCTGGGTGACCGAGCCGAGGATCGGTGCGGGGCGGGTGAAGCGGCGGCGGTGGCGGCCCACGACGACCAGGTCGGCCTCGCGCGAGTTCGCCACCAGATGGCCGGCCGCGTCCCCGGCCGCGATGAAGAGGTCGACCTCTACTTCAGGGTGAGACCTCCGCCGGCCGGCGACCGCCTCGCCGGCGAGGCGCAGCGTCTCTCGTTCGGCGGCCTCCTGGTCGACGGTGGTCGGCGCGAAGTCACCGAAGGCGGTCCAGCCGAGCGACGGCCACGGGTAGGCGGCGACCACCTGGACGCGTGCGCCGGTCCGCGCGGCGTGCTCGAAGGCGAAGCCCAGCACTGTGTCGTCCGGGTCGTCGGTCTGCACCCCCACGACGACGCGGGGCCCGGGCCGCACGGGCACCTCGCCGTGCACCACCCGGCCCGGCGGCGGCACCACGACGACGGGGCAAGCGGCGTCCCGCGCGGCCGCCACCCCGTTCGACCCGAGCAGCAGGCTGGCGAAGCCGCCGCGCCCGCGCGAGCCGAGCACCAGCAGCCGCGCCTCGGTGCTCATCTCCGGCAGCACCGCGGCGGGCAGCCCCTCGCGGCTGATGAACTCCAGGGGTGGCGGGCCCTCGCGCCCCTCCAGTGCCTTGCGTACGGCCCCGATGACCTGGTCGTCGGCGGGCTCGTCGGGTCCGGCGACGAGGACGGCGGGCTGGAGGCCGGGAGCGTACTGCCGCACATGCACGATGCGCAGATCGGCCTCGCGCCGGGCCGCCTCGGCGAGCGCCCACTCCAGGGCTCGTCTGCTGTCGTCCGACCCGTCGACGGCGGCGACGACGGGCAGGTGGTGCGGCGTGCTCATGATTCTTCGCCTCCGACACCGGGCACGCGCTCGCGCCCGCATTGAACGGCTGTTCCTGTGGTCAGGCTCGCTCACCTGAGGGCCGGAGGACAGGGCCGAAGGTCACGTGTCGGAAATCGGCGGAAAAACGATGGACCGGCGCGCGCCTCCGGCTCCTGAGGCGAACGCCGCCGTGCCGGGGCTCGCTAGGTCAGGTCGAAGTCGCCCTCGCGGGCGCCGAGCACGAACGCCCCCCACTCGTCGGGGGTGAAGATCAGCGACGGGCTCTGCGGGCTCCCGCTGTTGCGCATCGCGATGAATCCCTCGACGAACGCGATCTGGACATCGCCCGCCCCCTTGCTGCTGGAGCGCCAGTCCGCCTTGCTCAGGTCCAGGTCCGGCTTGTGCCACCCCATGAGCGGGTGCTGGTCGATGATGCTTTCGGCCACGTCGGTGCTCCTCCCGGTTCGTCGTCCGTGCGTCAGCCTAGCGATCGGCGCCTACGCCGCACAGGCCACGAAAGCGGCGATCTCCCGCGGGCGGTCGCCAGGGTGCCGTGGGGCGCTCACCGGGTGGGCGGCTCGGCGCCGACGAGCCACATGGAGAAGAACTGCGATCCGCCACCGTAGGCGTGCCCGAGCGCCTTGCGGGCGCCGTCGACCTGGTGCTCCCCCGCCTGTCCGCGTACCTGGAGTGCGGCCTCGGCGAAGCGGATCATGCCGGAGGCGCCGATGGGGTTGGTGGACAGGACGCCGCCCGACATGTTGACGGGCAGGTCCCCGTCGAGTTCGGTCACGCCCGCCTCGGTGAGTTTCCAGCCCTCGCCCTCGGCGGCGAAGCCCAGGTTCTCCAGCCACATCGGCTCGTACCAGGAGAAGGGGACGTACATCTCGACGGCGTCGATCTCGCGGCGCGGGTCGGCGATGCCCGCCTGCCGGTAGACGTCGGCGGCGCAGTCCTTGCCTGCCTGCGGTGACACGAAGTCCTTGCCGGCGAAGAGCGTGGGCTCGCTGCGCATGGCGCCGCCGAGCAGCCAGGCGGGCGGCTTGGGCGAGCGGGCCGCACCGGCACGGTCGGTGAGGACCATCGCGCAGGCGCCGTCGGAGGACGGGCACGTCTCGGAGTAGCGGATGGGGTCCCACAGCATCGGGGACGCCTGGACCTTCTCCAGGGTGATGTCGTGCTCGTGGAGGTGGGCGTAGGGGTTCTTCAGCGCGTTGCGCCGGTCCTTGTAGGCGACGAGGGAGCCGACGGTGTCAGGCGCGCCCGTGCGCCGCATGTAGGCCCGTACGTGCGGCGCGAAGAATCCGCCGGCTCCCGCCAGCAGGGGCTGCTGGAAGGGGATGGGGAGCGAGAGCCCCCACATGGCGTTGGATTCCGACTGCTTTTCGAAGGCGAGGGTCAGGACGGTGCCGTGGACGCGGCCCGCGACGAGATTGGTGGCGACCAGCGCGGTCGAGCCGCCCACGGACCCGGCGGTGTGCACCCGCAGCATCGGCTTGCCGACGGCGCCGAGAGCGTCGGCGAGGTAGAGCTCCGGCATCATGACGCCCTCGAAGAAGTCGGGCGCCTTGCCGATGACGACGGCGTCGATGTCGGCCCACGTCAACTCGGCGTCCAGCAGCGCCGCTCGGGCCGCCTCGCGCACCAGACCGGCGAGGGAGACATCGCGGCGGGCGGCGACGTGCCTGGTCTGTCCGATCCCGACGACGGCCACGGGCTCCTTGGCGGTGCTGCTCATCGCGGGACTCCTCCTTCTTGTCCTTCTTGCCCTTCTCGTCCTTCTGGTCCTTCTGGTCCTTCCAGTACGGCGACCAGGTTCTGCTGGAGGCAGGGCCCGGAGGTGGCGTGGGCGAGCGCCCGGCGGGAGACGCCGCGGTGGATGCGGGCGGCGGCCTCACCGATGCGGATCAGCCCGGCGGCCATGACCGGGTGGGCGGCCAGGGCCCCGCCGGACGGATTGACGGTGACGTCGTCGCCGAGCCGCAACGCGCGGCGCAGGACGACCTCCTGCGAGGTGAACGGGGCGTGCAACTCGGCCGTGTCCACCGGGCGTTCGAAGAACCCGGCGTGCTCGGCGGCGAGCCGGGTGGACGGCGAGTCGGTCAGATCGCGGACGCCGAGACTGTGCGCCTCGATGCGGTGATCGAGGCCGCGGATCCAGGCGGGCCGCTCGCACAGCTCGCGGGCGCGGTCCCCGGCGGCGAGGATCACGGCGGCCGCGCCGTCCCCGACCGGCGGGCAGTCCCCGGTGCGCAGCGGCTGTATGACGTAGTCGCCCTGCCGGACACCGGCGCCGCGCAGCTGAGCGTGCGGATTGCTCGCGGCGGCGCGGCGGCTGCGGGCGGCGATCCCGGCCAGGGCGGGCTCGTCGATGTGGCCCCCGTCGATCAGAGCCTGCGCCTGGAGCGCGGCGAGCGCGACGGAATCGGGCCACAGCGGGGCGACGTAGTACGGATCGAGCTGCCGGGTCAGCACGTCGCGCACCGAACCCGGCGAGGACTTCCCGTACGCGTAGACGAGCGCGGTGTCGGCGTCGCCGGTCAGCAGCTTGGTCCATGCCTCGTACAGCGCCCACGCGCCGTCCATCTCCACGTGCGACTCGGAGATCGGCGGCCAGGCGCCGACGCCGTCGAGCGCCATGGTGAAGGAGAAGGCGCGCCCAGCCAGATAGTCGCTCGACCCCGAGCAGGTGAAGCCGATGTCGCTGGTCCTCAGCCGGGTCGCGTCGAGTACCTCGTGCAGCACCGGCATCAGCAGCTCGACCTCCGACTGTTCGTCGGTGGTGCGCCGGTGGTCGCTCTGTCCGAAGGCGACGACGGCGATGTCCCGGATCGGCGGCCGCATTCAGATCAGCTCCTTGTACATGTCGTAGTCGGCGTCCGGTTCTCCGGTGGGCCGGTAGTGGTCCGGGTAGCGCCCGCCCTCGCTCCACACGGGCTCCACCCGCAACCCCATGCGCACCTCGTCGTACGGGATGCCGGCGATGCGGCCGTGCAGGGCGAGGTCGGCGCCGTCCAGGGCGATGTGCGCGTAGACGTAAGGGAGTTCGATGTCGAGGTTCTTGGCCTTGACGTTGACGATGCAGTACGTGGTGACGGTGCCGGCCGGGCCCACCTCGACCTGCTCGGTGGTGGCGACGCCGCAGGTGGGGCAGGCGCCGCGGGGCGGGACGTAGACCTTGCGGCAGGAGGGACAGCGTTCGCCGACGGTGCGGCGGTCGGCGAGGGCGTTGATGTACCGGCTCTGGGCGGCGCCGGGGCTGTAGGTGTAGTCGAGGCGGGCGGGGGCGACGATGCCGGTGACGGGGTCGTCGAACGCGGCCGTGTACGGGGTGACTTGGGCCGACGCGGAGGTGGAGTCGTCCGGCTCGAAGCAGGCGATGTCGGTGATGGCGCCGGCCCGTTCCGCCGCCCAGCGGACGCGGACGCGCAGGCCGGTGCGGACGGCCTCCGGGCCGGGGGCGTCGAGGGCGTGCAACAGGGCGGTGTCGGCACCGTCGAGTCTGACCAGGACCCAGGCGAAGGGGGCGTCGAGGGGCTGGCCGCGGCGGGGTTCGGGGTTCCAGGCCCAGGTGGTGACGGTGCCGGTGGCTCCGACCTCGACCAGGTCGCGCAGTTCGTCGGCGGTGACGGGGTCGTACTCGACCGGCGGCACGAGGACGCTGCCGCTCGTTGTCCGTACCCCGAGTACCGTGCGGTGGCGCAGGCCGGTCAGGAACGCGCTCTGGACGGGGCCCAGGGAGCGGGTGAAAGGGAACTCCACGACGAGGGGTGCGCGGAGTACGTCCGGCCGGGGGGCGGTTGACATCTGGGCTCCTTCGAATTCCGGGGTCGCTTGTACCTGTGGGTGGTCGACCGCGCCTCCCGTCGTGGTTGCTCGCGCAGTTCCCCGCGCCCCTGGGGCACGCGGCCGCGTCGCCGCCTCATCAAGGCGCCCCGACGAGATGGCGCACGAAGTGCGCATCTCAGGGGCGCGGGGAGCTGCGCGAGAAGCCCCACCGCCCGAACAACCACCCTTGAGGGGCGCGGGGAACGGCGCGACAAGCCCCACCGGCCGGCAGCCAAACAACCACCCTTGAGGGGCGCGGGGAACGGCGCGACAAGCCCCACCGGCCGGCAGCCGAACAACCACCCCTAAGGGGCGCGGGGAACTCCGCAAAAAAGACCGCCCCGCACCCACAAACCCGGCATCCACAAACCCCGCCCCCCACCTGTCACCGCCGCCGGAACACCGCACCCCGCTTCTCCGCGAACGCCCGAACCCCCTCCCCCGCATCGGCGGTGTCGAAGACCGGCCACCCCCGCTCCAGCTCGGCCGCCAGCCCGTCTTTCTCCGTCAGGTCCGCCGCCTCGTAGACGGACGCCTTCACCGCCTCCACGGCCAGCGGCCCACACGCGTTGATCCGTTCCGCGATCTCCAGCGCCGCGTCGAGCGCCGTCCCGTCCGGCACCACCCGCCCCACCAGACCGATCGCGGCCGCCTCCGCAGCCGGATAGGCCCGCCCGGTCAGCAGCATCTCCAGCGCGTGCGTCCGCGGGATCTGCCGCGGCAGCCGCACCGTCGAGCCGCCGATGGGGAACAGCCCGCGCCTGACCTCGAAGAGCCCGAACGTCGCCGACTCCCCCGCGACCCGGATGTCGGTGCCCTGCAAGATCTCCGTGCCGCCCGCCACGCAGTAGCCCTCCACCGCCGCGACGACCGGCTTGCGCGGGCGGTGATGGCGCAGCATCGCCTTCCAGTGCAGGTCCGGGTCGGCCTTCAGCCGGTCCCGGTACCGCTCTCCCGCCATCCCCTTCCCGGCCAGCGCCTTGAGGTCCATCCCTGCGCAGAAGGACCCGCCCGCCCCGGTGAGGACGACCGAGCGGATCGTGTCGTCGGCGTCGGCCTCGAGCCATCCGTCGTAGAGGCCGACGAGCATCGGCAGGGACAACGCGTTCTTGGCCTCGGGCCGATTCAGCGTGAGCACGAGCGTCGCACCCTCGCGCCGCACGTCGAGATGGTCGGTCCCACCCGTGACACCCATGACTGCCTGCCCTCCGGTCGGCCGGCGCCCTGCGGCGCCCGAGGTGCTGCCCTTGAGACCAGAACAGGTTGCAGGAGGCGGCCGACCAGTTCAAGAGTTTTCTGACACTCAGTCAGTTTTCTTCGGTGGGGCCTCTTCCGCCTTGTATCCGTCTCTGCTCTGATGACGGCCACACGAGATGGGGCGACGGTCAGGAGGAGCGGTGGAGTACAACCTTGCCGACCTGTTCGAGTCGATCGTCGACGTGGTCCCGGACCGTGAGGCGCTCGTCCACATCGACCACCCCGGCACGGGCGCGGAGCGCAGGCTGACCTACGCGCAACTCGACGCCGCCGCCAACCGCGTCGCCCACCATCTGACCGACAGCGGCCTGCGCCCCGGCGACCATCTCGGCCTGCACCTCTACAACGGTGTCGCGTACCTCCAGACGGTGCTCGGCTGCCTGAAGGCCCGCGTCGTACCGGTCAACGTCAACTACCGGTACGTCGAGGAAGAGTTGGCGTATCTGTACCGGGACGCCGACCTGGCCGCGCTCGTCTTCGACGCGGAGTTCACCCCGCGCGTGGCGGCCGCGCTGCCCCACGCGCGGAAGCTGCGGCACCTGGTGCGCGTAGGGGCACCGGCACCGGACGCGCCCGCACTCGACGCCGTGGACTTCGCGCGAGCCGAGGAAGGCGCGTCGTCCGGGCGCGGATTCGGGCCACGCTCGGCGGACGACCAGTTCATCATCTACACGGGCGGCACGACCGGCATGCCCAAAGGTGTGATGTGGCGTCAGGAGGACCTTTTCTTCTCAGGGTTGGGTGGGGGTGCGCCGACGGGTGAGCCGGTGGCCCGGCCCGAGGAGCTGGCGGAGCGGGTGGCCGCCGGCGGCGAGGGGATCACGTTCTTCCCCACTCCCCCGCTGATGCACGGCACCTCCACCCTCACCGCCTTCATCGGCTTCCACTTCGGCCAACGCGTCGTCATCCACAGCAAGTTCGTGGCGGAGGAGGTGCTGCGAACGATCGAGAAGGAGCGGGTGACGAGCGTGTCGCTGGTGGGCGACGCGATGCTGCGCCCGCTCATCGACGCGCTGAGCGGCCCGCTGAAGGGCACGGACTGCTCCTCGCTGTTCAGCGTCTCCTCGTCCGGAGCGATCATGTCGGACACGGTGCGCGCCCAGTTCCAGGCGCTCGTCCCGGACGTGTTGCTCCTCAACAACTTCGGCTCGTCGGAGTCCGGCTTCAACGGCACCGCGACGGACGACTCCGGGGCGGGCCGGGGTTTTCGCCTGCGGGTCAACTCCCGTACGCAGGTGGTGGATCCCGCGACGCACGAGCCGGTCGGCGTCGGCCAGGTGGGCCGCGTCGCCCAGCGCGGGCACGTACCGCTCGGCTACTACAACGACCCGGGGAAGACCGCCGAGACCTTCTTCCACAAGGACGGCGAGCGGTGGGTGCTCCTCGGTGACATGGCCACCGTCGACGAGGACGGCGTCGTCGCCGTCCTCGGCCGCGGCTCGCAGTGCATCAACACCGGCGGCGAGAAGGTCTATCCGGAGGAGGTCGAGCAGGCCCTGAAGGCGCACCCGGACGTCTACGACGCCCTGGTCGCCGGGGTCCCCGACCCGCGCTGGGGCCAGCACGTGGCCGCCGTCGTCCAGCTCAGGACCGGCGCGCCGGCACTGACCCTGGACGCGGTACAGACCCACTGCCGCCCGCGCCTCGCGGGGTACAAGATCCCCCGGCAGCTCGTCGTCACCGAGAGCGTCCAGCGCTCGCCGAGCGGCAAGGCGGACTACCGCTGGGCGCGGGCGGTGGCCGCCGCCTCGGCGGACTGACCGGCGGGGCGGCGCGCGGTGAGCACC
This sequence comes from Streptomyces sp. NPDC006552, assembly GCF_040611655.1. NCBI lineage: Bacteria > Bacillati > Actinomycetota > Actinomycetes > Kitasatosporales > Streptomycetaceae > Streptomyces > Streptomyces sp. NPDC006552. Next base: position 14,139 of record NZ_JBEXOS010000047.1, on the reverse strand, counting down.
GGCTGGTAGAACCCGGTGCCGTGCGGCGCGTGCCAGGTGGCCTCGGTGGAGCCGGCGTCCTCCACATGGGCCGTCAGCTGCCGTCGGGTCAGCGCCCAGTAGGTGGTGCGGCACTCCCGTACCAGCCAGTCGTCGTCCTGTCCGGTCAGCTGGATGTGCCGCAGGTCGTAACGCTCGCCGTCCTCGTGCCGGCGCCAGAGCTGGAGCGTGACCGTCTCCCGGCCCTCGGCGTCCGTCGTGACCTGGGGCGGGGGCGCCGCGGGCCGGGTGCGGCGTGCCTCGTCGTAGTCGCGGACCGTGACCAGCAGCAGCCCCGCGGGACGGAGCACGCGGCGCAGCCCGGTCAGCGCCGTGTGCAGGTCACCGACGGTGAGCAGGTGCGGCAGGGAGTTGTCGGCGCAGACCACCGCGTCGAACGTGCCGGCGCCGCACGGCAAGGCGCGCAGGTCCGCGGCGGCGGTGGGCAGCGGCACCGCGCGTGCCGCCGCCTCCACCGCGGCGCGGGCCGCCGCACGCGGGCTCAGGTCGGTGCCCACGACCCGGTGACCGCGCCGGGCCAGACCGATGGCCTGGGTGCCGATGCCGCAGGCGGCGTCCAGGAGCCGGTGCGGACCTGCGCCGAGAGCGCGCCCCAGCAGTGCGTCGAGGGCGCTCGCCTGGCGCGCCATGCTCGCGTCCCAGGCCGGGAAGATCCGGTGGTGGTCGGGGGCGAGTTCGTCGTAGAAGCGGCGCACGGAAGACACGGCGGCACCTTAGGCGAGCTGACGCCTGTCGTAATCGGGTTGCCCGCCCGTCACCGCCCTGCTGGAGTGCGGGGATGGATCATCGTGCGGTACGGGCCCTGTTCGACCGGCAGCTGCGGCGTGAGGCCCGCCCCGACGAGCCGGGGGCGCGGGTCGAGCGTGTAGGCGACGTCGTACGGCAGGTCGGTCCCGGCGCCGGGTGGAACGGGGTGCTGTGGTCCGCGCTCGACACGGCAGGGGCGGACGCCGCCATCTGCGAACAGGTGCGGTCCTACCGGGAGTTGGGTGTCGAGGCGGAGTGGAAGGCGTACGGGCATGACCGCCCCGGCGATCTGGGGGCCCGGCTGACCGCCGCCGGGTTCGTGGCCGGGGCGCGGGAGACGCTGCTCGTGGCGGAGACGGCCGGTCTGGCCACCGGCATCGCCACGCCGGCCGGGGTCCGGCTGCTGCCGGTGACCGAGGAGGCGCACGTCGCGCTGGTCGAGCAGGTGCACGAGCGGGCGTTCGGCGGCGGCCGCTCCTTCGCCGGGCACCAGGTGCGGCGGCAGCTCGCCGCCGACCCGGCGACGGTGCCCGCCGTGCTCGCCCTGCACGGGGACGAGCCGGTCGCCGCCGCCCGCCTCGAACTCCACGCGGGCACGGACTTCGCGAGCCTGTGGGGCGGCGGCACGGTGCCGGGGTGGCGCGGGCGCGGGATCTACCGCTCGCTCGTCGCCTTCCGGGTGCGGATCGCGGCCGAGCGCGGCTTCTCGTACGTGCACGTCGACGCCCTGCCGTCCAGCAGGCCCATCCTGGAACGCCTGGGCTTCGTGGCCCTGGGCACGACGACCCCGTACGTGCTGGGGCCCGCGGACCCGGCGGAGAGTCACCCGCCCGAGAGGAACTCCGCGACCCGCGCCACGAAGAACTCCTCCCCGTCCAGCCAGGGGTAGTGCGCGGCGCCGGGCTGCACGACGACGCGGGCGCGCGGGTAGCAGGCGGCCGCGCGGTGGACGAGGTCGGGACAGGGGCCGCCGTCCAGGGCGCCGGCGAGCAGCAGCACGGGGGCGTCGAGGCGGGCCAGCGCCGCGCGGGTGGCGGGCGGGTCGTAGGCGCCCTCGGCGGCGTAGCGGATCTCGGCGCGTTCGTTGGTCTGGTCGTCGGTGCGTGCCGCGTGCGCCCGGGCGCGCTCGTCCCAGCGCCCGTAGAAGAAGGCGTCGTAGCAGTAGTCCGCGTCGTCGCGTCCGGCGAGCAGCTTCTCGTACTCGGGGTACGCGGCCTCGAACCACGGCTCGTGGCGCCGCAGGCGGGCGGCCGCGCGCCGCTCGTCGGGGCTCGCCGCAAGGCCCAGGGCCCGCTGGGCGGAGGTGACGAGGACGAGCCGGGCGATCCGCTCCGGGTACCGCGCGGCGTACAGGGCGGCGAGGTTGCCGCCCGCCGAGTGGGCGAGGAGGTCGACGCGGTCGAGTCCGAGGTGGCGGCGGAGCGCTTCGACGTCGGCGACCTGGCGGTCGCAGCGGTACGTCGTCTCGTCGCCCGGCACCGCCGAGTCGCCGGTGCCGCGCAGGTCGAGGAGGTACAGGGTCCGGTGGGCGGTGAGGCCGCCCAGCTCCCCGAGGTAGACGGAGGCGCGCATCGGGCCGCCGGGCAGGCAGATCAGGGGCGGGCCGGAGCCGCGGACGTGGCAGGCCAGCTCGGTGCCGTCCGGCGCGGTGAACGTGAACATGGCGTGATCCTCACAGCGGGGAGTGCGCGGCGGCAAGAGCGGCCGGGGCGGGCGCGCCCGGCGCCGCCCGGGAGCGTTCCCGCCGCCCGCCGGCCGGGGCCCGGAGCCGGGGCTCCGGCCGATCCGTCGTGTCGCATGTCTTGACGTGATCGGCTCGGCCTTGAATTACTGACGGCCAGCAGGTCAACCGAATGATCGGTCGGTAGTGCGGGAGTGCGGCAGATGACGTCGACGACGACGCGGTGGTGGGACGAGGGCGAGCGGCTGGGCGCCGCGGAACTGCGGGCGCTTCAGCTGGAGCGGTTGCGCGCCACGCTGAGCCGGGTCTACGAGCGGGTGCCGTTCTACCGCGCGGCGTTCGACAAGGCGGGGGTGCGCCCCGAGGACTGCGGGTCGCTCGCGGATCTCGCGCGGTTCCCGTTCACCACCAAGGCCGATCTGCGGGACAACTATCCGTTCGGGCTGTTCGCCGTGGACCGGAGCGAGGTCCGGCGGCTGCACGCCTCCAGCGGGACGACCGGCCTGCCCACCGTCGTCGGGTACACCGAGGACGATCTGTCGATGTGGGCCGACATGGTGGCGCGCTCCATCCGGGCGGCGGGCGGCAGGCCCGGCCACACGGTCCATGTGGCGTACGGGTACGGCCTGTTCACCGGCGGTCTCGGCGCGCACTACGGCGCGGAGCGGCTCGGCTGCACCGTCGTCCCGGCGTCCGGGGGCATGACCGCCCGCCAGGTCCGGCTGATCCTGGACCTGGAACCCGAGATCATCATGGTGACGCCGTCGTACCTGCTGACCCTCCTGGACGAGTTCGAGCGACAGGGTGTCGACCCGCGCACCACGTCCCTGAAGGCCGGCATCCTCGGCGCGGAGCCCTGGACGCAGGAGATGCGGCGCGAGATCGAGGAGCGCTGCGGGATCGACGCCGTGGACATCTACGGCCTCTCCGAGGTGGTCGGGCCGGGTGTCGCGCAGGAGTGCGTCGAGACCAAGGACGGTCTGCACATCTGGGAGGACCACTTCTACCCCGAGGTCGTCGACCCGGTCACCGGCGAGGTGCTGCCGGAGGGCGAGCCGGGCGAACTGGTCTTCACCTCGCTGACCAAACAGGCGATGCCGGTGATCCGCTATCGGACGCGGGATCTGACGCGGCTGCTGCCGGGGACGGCGCGGCCCGCGTTCCGCCGGATGGAGAAGATCACCGGCCGCAGCGACGACATGGTGATCCTGCGCGGGGTGAACCTGTTCCCCTCCCAGGTCGAGGAGATCGTGCTGCGCACGCCGGGCGTGGCCCCGCACTTCCAGCTCCGGCTGACCCGGGAGGGCCGCATGGACGCGCTGACGGTCCGCGCGGAGGCGCGGCCGGACGCGACGTCCGCGGAGCGGTCCGCGGCGGCGCGGGCCATCGCGGCGGGGATGAAGGACGGGACCGGCGTGACGGTGGCGGTCGAGATCGTCGATCCGGGGACGCTGGAACGCTCGGTCGGCAAGATCAAGCGGATCGTGGACCTGCGGCAGGGCTGAGAGCCCCGGGTCCGCCGGACACCGGGCCCGCAGGTCACTCCGGTGCGGCGAACCGCTCCCGCAGCTCCCGCTTGAGGATCTTCCCGCTCGCGTTGCGCGGCAGCGCGTCCACGAAGACGACGCGTTTGGGCGCCTTGAAGTGGGCGAGCTTCTCGCGCGCGTGGGCGAGGAGTTCGGCCTCCGTGACGTCCTGGGCGTCACGGGCGCGGACCACCACCGCCGTGACCGCCTCGATCCACCGTTCGTCGGGAAGGCCGACGACCGCCGTCTCCGCGACGCCCGGATGGGTGTAGAGCGCGTCCTCGACCTGGCGCGAAGCGACCAGGACACCACCGGAGTTGATGACGTCCTTGACCCGGTCGACGACCGTGAAGTAGCCCTCGCTGTCGCGCACGGCGAGGTCGCCGGAGCGGAACCAGCCGTCGCGGAAGGCCGCCGCGGTCTCCTCGGGTTTGTCCCAGTAGCCGTCACAGAGCTGCGGGGAGCGGTAGACGACCTCGCCCGGTGTCCCGTCGGGCACGTCCTTGCCCGCGTCGTCGACGGTCTTCGCCTCGACGAACAGCACGGGCCGCCCGCACGAGTCCATCCGGCCCTCGTGTTCGTCGGGCCCGAGGACGGTGGCGAGCGGGCCGATCTCACTCTGTCCGAAGCAGTTGTAGAAGGCCAGTCCGGGCAGCCGCTCCCGCAGCCGTTCCAGGACGGGCACGGGCATGATCGACGCGCCGTAATACGCCTTGCGCAGGCCGGTGAGGTCGCGGGTGGCGAAGTCGGGGTGCCGGGAGAGGCCGATCCACACGGTCGGCGGCGCGAAGAGGCTGTCGGCCTCGCCCGCCTCGACGAGCGCGAGGACGCGGGCGGCATCGGGCGCGTCCAGGATCGTGCTGGTGGCTCCGACGGCGAGGTAGGGCAGCAGGAACACGTGCAGCTGCGCCGAGTGGTACAGCGGCAGCGCGTGGACCGGCCGGTCCGCGGCCTTCAGGTCCAGGGCGTGGATGGCGCTGACGTACGCGTGGACGAGCGCCCGGTGCGTCATGCGGGCGCCCTTGGGCAGCGCCGTCGTGCCGGAGGTGTAGAGGAGCTGGACGAGGGCGCCGGCGGCCGGCGGCTCCCCGTCCCAGGGTGCGGCGGCCGCCAGCCGGGCGAGCAGGGAGTCGTCCGCGTCGCGCAGCGCCAGCGTCCGGACACCGCGGGGCAGCCGGTCCGCGAGTGCGGGGTCGGTGAGCACGAGCGTGCTGCCCGACTGCCCGACGAGGTAGGCGAGGTCGTCGCCGGTCAGGTTCTGGTTGACGGGGACGTGCACGAGGCCGGCGCGGGCACAGGCCAGGAACCCGATGAGGTACGCGTCGGAGTTGTGCCCGTAGGCGCCGACCCGGTCGCCGGGCGCGAGGCCCAGGCCCCGCAGGACGCCGGCCGCGCGCGAGACGGCGTCGTCCAGTTCCTCGTAGGTCCAGGAGCGTGGTCCGTACCGCAGGGCGGTGCGCAGGGGGGTGCGGCGGGCGCTGCGCCGCAGGACCCCGTCCACGGTGCTGCCTGCCGCCGCGGCCGCCGGTGACGTCGTCATGGCGTGATCCTGTGCGCCCGGGGACGCCAGGTCAAGACGTGTGCGCGCGCCCCTCGGCAGCCGACAAACCGGCCGGTACGCTCAACGTCCAGTGCCCGCACCGTAGTCGGGGGCACGATGCGCATCCGGCCGATCCGGCTGGGGCACCGCCGTCGCACGGTCCTCGGCATCGCTCTGCCGACCGCGTTCGCCACCACGGCCACGGTGCCGCCGGCCGGCCCGAACGCCCGCACGGCGGCGGCCTGTCCGCCACCATCCGCTCCACCGAGTACGGCATTGCGCACATCCTCACCAGGGACCAGGCGGACCTCGATTTCGGCAATCTGCGCGCCTCGGACACCGCGCTCGGGGTTCGACGCCGCTCGGCAAGGCCATGCACCCGGGCGTCGGGCGTCGCGGTGCTCGACGGTTCGCGCGGGGAGTGCGCGCTCGGCCGGGACAAGGACGCGGTGCAGCCCGGGATCTTCGGCCCGGCGAAGATGCCGGTCCGCAAGGACGCCCCGTACGCGGAGAACTCCAACGACAGCGCCTGGCTGGTCAACGTTGACACGGCGCAGCCCGCCTTCGCGGTGGCGCTCGCCGAACTGCGGGGCGCGGGCATCCCGTTGGACAGGCGGCTCGGCGCACACCAGTCCGTGGTGCGGGCCGGGGAGCGTGTCCCCGTGCACCGGCGGCGCGGAGGCCCTCGGCGTGCGGAACAAGATCGAACCCACCTGGGACCCGGCGGGCGGCGGCTATACGGGGGGCATGCACGGCTCCAGCTACATCCAGGCCGTCGGCTGGGACGGCGGGAGCTGCCCGGTGGCGCGGACGCTCCTGACGTACTCCCAGTCCTCCAACCCGAACTCGCCGCACTACAGCGACCAGACCCGCCTCGTCTCGGACAAGAAGTGGGTCACGGAACGCCTCTGCGAGCAGGACATCCGGCGCTCGCCCGCCCTGAAGGTGGTCCGGGTCCACGGCTGACCCGGGAGCGGGACCGCACCCCGGCAAGGGGGCGGGCCCGGGTCACACCGCCCGGGTCCGCCCTTCCCAGTACGGGTCGCGCAGCCGCCGCTTGTAGAGCTTGCCGTTGGGGTCGCGGGGCATCGCCGCGATGAAGTCGATCGTCCTGGGCCGCTTGTAGTCCGCCAGGTGCCGTGCGCAGTGGCCGAGCAGCTCCGCGGCGAGCGCGGCGTCCGGGGCCCGCCCCTCGGCGGCCTCCACCACCGCCTTGACCTCCTCGCCCCAGTCGTCGTGCGGGATACCGAACGCGGCGGCGTCGGCGACGGCCGGGTGGCTCAGGAGCGCCGACTCGATCTCGGCCGGGTAGATGTTGACGCCGCCCGAGATGATCATGTCGATCTTGCGGTCGCGGAGGAAGAGGTAGCCGTCCTCGTCGAGGAACCCGAGGTCGCCGACGGTGAAGAAGTCGCCGATGCGGTTCTGCTCCGTCTTGCCCGCGTCCTTGTGGTACGCGAATCCGCCGGTGTTCATCTTCAGGTAGACGGTGCCGAGTTCACCGGGCGGCAGGCGTTCGCCGTCGTCGTCGAGGACCGCCAACTCGCTGATGGGCCAGGCCTTTCCTACCGTGCCCGGCCTCTTCAGCCACTCCTCGGCGGTGGCGAAGGCCCCGCCCCCCTCGCTCGCCGCGTAGTACTCCTCGACGCAGCCTCCCCACCAGTCGATCATCGCGCGTTTGACGTGGTCGGGGCAGGGCGCGGCGCCGTGGATGGCGTGCCGCATGGACGTGACGTCGTAGCGGTCCCTGACCTCCTGCGGGAGGGCGAGCAGACGGTGGAACTGGGTGGGCACCATATGGGTGTGGGTGCACCGGTGGGCGTCGATGGCGCGCAGCATCCCCTCCGGGGTCCACTTGTCCATGAGGACGACGGGGTGCCCGATGTTCAGCGCGGCCCCGGCGAACTGGAGCACCGCCGTGTGGTAGAGCGGCGAGCAGACCAGGTGGACGTTGCCGTCGAACGGCTTGATGCCGAAGATGCCGAGGAATCCGCCGAGGTAGGCCTCTTCGGGGAGCTTGTTCTGCAGCGGGCGGCGGATGCCGCGCGGGCGGCCGGTCGTCCCGGACGTGTAGTTCATGACCCAGCCGAGGGTCCGCCCGTCCGGCGGCGATTCCGGTTGTCCCGCGAGGAGTTCGGCGTAGGGGCGGAAGGTGTCCACGGCTCCTACGGCGTACCGGTGCGTCGCGGGGAGCCGCGCCTCGCCGGTGGCGGCGCGGGCGGGCTCGGCGAAGCGTTCGTGGGCGATCAGCACCTTGGCCCCGGAGTCGGCGACGATCCAGGCGATCTCCGGGCCGACGAGGTGGTGGTTGACGGGGACGAGGTAGAAGCCGGCCTGCGAGGCGGCGAGGTAGGCGGTGAGGAACTCGACGCCGTTCGGGAGGACGACGGCGAAGGCGTCGCCCTGTTCGAGCCCGGCCCGGCGCAGCCCGTGCACCATTTGGTTGGCGGCGGCGTGCAGGCGTCCGGCGGTCCAGCTCTCCCCGTCCGGGGTGGTGAGGACGGTGCGGGCGGGATCGGCGGTGGCCTGCGCCCAGAAGCCGTTGGGAAGGGTACTCATCGGGCCTCTCCTCTTGTAGGTGTGCCCCGGCGTCCGGCGGGTTCGGTGTTCTTGCCGGTGCGGCGCGCGTCGTGGACGGTGGCGCAATCCCCCGCACCCCTGAGAGGCGCACTTACGTGCGCCCTGATGGAGCTGCGGCGAAGCCGCATGCTTCGGGGGCGCGGGGAACTGCGCGCCGAGCCACGACGAGAGCCGCACCCGCAGACCGCCCCCACCGGACTACGGCTCCCCGGCGGCCCGATTGAGCCGACCGACCGCCACCTCGAACCCCCGGGTCAACTCGTCGAAGACAGCCCGCACGCTCCGCTCCTCGTTCATCCGCCCCACGATCTGCCCCACCGGCGTGCCGAGCAACGGCTCGACCTCGTACGTCTGGATCCGGGAGACCGCGTCGGCGACCAGCAGCCCCTGCAACGGCATCGGCAGGGCCCCGGGCCCGGCCGGGTCGTCCCAGGCGTCCGTCCACCGCGTACGCAGCTGCCGCGCGGGTTTCCCGGTCAGCGCGCGCGAGCGCACCGTGTCGCCGGAGCCCGCGGCGAGCAGTTTGCGGGTGAGCGCGGGGGAATTCAGCTCGGCTTCCGTGGTGGTCAGCCAGAGCGAGCCGAGCCAGACGCCCTGCGCGCCGAGCGCGAACGCGGCCGCGGCCTGCTGTCCGCTGCCGATGCCGCCGGCGGCCAGCACCGGGAGCGGGGCCACGGCGTCGACGGCCTCGGGGGTCAGCACCATGGAGGCGATCTCGCCGGTGTGGCCCCCCGCCTCGTACCCCTGGGCGACGACGATGTCGATGCCCGCGTCGGCGTGTTTGCGGGCGTGACGGGCGCTGCCCGCGAGCGCGGCGACGAGGACGTCGTGCTCGTGGGCGCGGGCGATGACATCGGCCGGGGGTGAGCCGAGCGCGTTGGCGAGGAGCCTGATCGGGTAGTCGAAGGCGACGTCGAGCTGGCCGCGGGCGACCTGCTCCATCCAGCCGGTGATACGCCAGCCGGACGGCTCGCCCGGGGCGAGTTCGGGCACGCCGTGCTTGGCCAGGGTCTCCCGGACGAACTGCCGGTGGCCCTCGGGGATCATCGCCTCGACCTCGGCCTCGCTGACACCCTCGACCTTCTTGGCGGGCATGACCACGTCCAGGCCGTAGGGCCGGCCGTCGGCGTGCGCGTGCAGCCAGTCCAGGTCGCGGGCGAGGTCCTCGGGCGCCGTGTAGCGGACCGCGCCGAGCACGCCGAAGCCCCCGGCCCGGCTGATGGCGGCGGCCACCGCGGGGAACGGCGTGAAGCCGAAGACGGCGTGCTCGATCCCCAGTTTCCTGCTCAGCTCCGTCTGCATGCGCGCAGGATGCCGCAGCGGACCGGACGACGGAAGAGGTTTTCTGATGCTGCGTCAGATTACTGCCGGATCCCCGCGGCCTTCGCGGTGGTTGACACGAGGCCGTACTGACATGAAAGTTTCACCCGACCAGCGAGATCCCGAAAGATACTTTCAGGAGGCCCGTTCATGACTTCAGGGGACCAGGACAGATCACAGGGCGGCCTCACCCGGCGCCGGTTCGGCTCCGCCGGGCTCGCCCTGGGCGGCGCCCTCGCCCTCGCCCCGTTCCCGGCGGGCCCCGCGACGGCCGCCGGCGACGCGGGCAAGGAGCGGCGCCGGCCCACGCTGCGCCGCGGTTCCCCCGAGCGCGCCGGTCTGCTCGCCGGACACCTGCGGCAACTGGTCGCGGACGCGGAGAAGTTCCTCGGCCCCTCTCCCAAGCACCCGTGGTACGCGGGCGCGGTGCTGCTCGCGGGACGCGGCGGGACGGTGGCCCTGCACCAGCCCATCGGCAAGGCGGTGCGCTACGCGCACTACGACGAGGCGACCGACACCGGGGTCGAGTTCCCGGCGGAGGAGCAGATCGACATGGCGGAGGACACCGTCTTCGACATGGCCTCGGTGTCGAAGCTGTTCACCTCGATCCTCGCCGTGCAGGAGATCGAGCGCGGCGCGCTGGAGCTGGAGGCGAAGGTCGCCGCCTACCTCCCGGACTTCGCTGGCGCGGGCAAACAGGACGTGACCGTCCGTCAACTCCTGACGCACACCTCGGGGTTTCGCTCCTGGATCCCGCTCTACACGGAGCCCACGCGCGCGGGCCAGCTCCGGCTGATCTGGAACGAGGCGCTGCTCCACCCGCCCGGCACCGCGTACCTCTACTCGGACCTCAACCTGATCTCCCTCCAGCTGGTCCTGGAGAAGCTCACCGGCAAGAGCCTCGACGTGCTGCTGCGCGAGCGGATCACGGGGCCGCTCGGGATGGCCCGCACCCGCTACAACCCGCCCGCCTCCTGGAAGCCGGAGATCGCCGCGACGGAGGACGCCCGCGCGCCGTGGTCCGGCCTGGACCGCGGCCTGGTGTGGGGCGAGGTGCACGACGAGAACGCCTTCGGTCTCGGCGGCGTCGCGGGCCACGCCGGGGTCTTCTCCACCGCGTGGGATCTCGCGGTCCTCGGCCGGACCCTCCTCAACGGCGGGGTCTACGGCGACGCCCGCATCCTCTCGGAGAAGTCCGTGGAGCTGATGTTCACGGACTTCAACACGGCCTTCCCCGGTGACGAGCACGGCCTGGGCTTCGAGCTGTACCAGCACTGGTACATGGGGGCCATGGCGACGCCGCGCACCGCGGGCCACACCGGGTTCACCGGCACCTCGATCGTCCTGGACCCGACGACCGACTCGTTCCTCATCGTGCTGGGCAACTCCGTCCACCCCGTGCGCACATGGCGATCCGGCTCCGCACCCCGGGTCGCCGCGGGCAACAACATGGCGCGCGCGGTCGCGGTGGACCCCGCGCACGGCCGCACCGCCTGGTTCTCCGGCATGACGAGCGCGGCCTCGGCCACCCTGACCCTGCCGGACCTGCCTCTGACGGCACCGGACGCCCGGCTGACGTGCTCCCTGTGGTACGACACGGAGCCGCACGCCGACACCCTCTTCCTGGAGGTCTCCACGGACGGCGGCGCGTCCTGGAAGCCGCTCCCCTTCACCACCGACCGCGAAGGCGCGCACCCGTCGGGCACCGCGGACGGTTACGCGGACCGTGTCTGGCACCGCCTCGGCGCGGACCTCGGCGGCTTCCGCGCCGCCGCCACGCGCGTGCGGTGGCGGTACACCACGGACCAGCTGTACGTGGGCCGCGGCGTCTACGTGGACGGCGTGCGGGTCACCGACGGCCGCCAGGTCGCCTTCGACGAGGCCCGTCCGGCCGACTCGTCCCGCATCGAGACGGTGGGCTGGACGGCGTCCCGGGACTGAGAACCGGCCTCTCGACCCGCCCGGGGGTCAGCGGCCGAGCACCGCCATGGCGGCGTTGTGCCCGGGAATGCCACTGACCCCGCCGCCGCGTACGGCGCCGGCGCCGCACAGCAGGATGTTCGGGTGCGCCGTCGCCACCCCCCAGCGGCCCGCGCCGTCCTGCGCGTACGGGAAGGACAGCGGGCGGTGGAAGATGTTGCCGCCGGGCAGGCGCAGCTCGCGCTCCAGGTCCAGCGGGGTCTTCGCCTCGACGCAGGGCCGGCCGTCGGCGTCCTGCGCGAGGCAGTCGGCCAGCGGCTCGGCGAGGTGGGCGTCGAGCTGCGCGAGCGTAGCCGTCAGGAAGGCGTCGCGCGCGGTGTCACCGGCGCCGGTGAACAGCCTTGCGGGCGTGTGCAGTCCGAAGAGGGTGAGGGTCTGGTAGCCGCGCGCGACGAGGTCCGGGCCGAGGATCGTCGGGTCGGTCAGGGAGTGGCAGTACAGCTCGGACGGCGGCGCGCTGGGCAGCTCGCCGGCGGCGGCCTCGGCGTACGCGGTCGCCAACTCGGTGTACCCCTCGGCCACATGGAAGGTCCCCGCGAACGCCTCACGGGGGTCGACTGCGGTGTCCTTCAGCCGCGGCAGCCTCTTCAGCACCATGTTGACCTTGAACTGCGCGCCCTCGGCCGGCTCCGGCGCGCCCTCGCCCAGGAGCCGGGTGAGCTCCTGCGGGGAGGCGTTGACGAGGACGTGCCGGGCGGCGACCGTGCCCTCGCCGTCCCCGCTCCGGTACGTCACCTCGGCGCCGCGTCCGTCGGTCTCGATCCGGGTCACTTCACGGCCGGTGACGAGGTCCGCGCCGGCCGCGCGGGCCGCCCCGGCGAGGGCGTCGGTGAACGCGCCCATGCCGCCGACGGGCACGTCCCAGTCACCGGTGCCGTTGCCGATCACGTGGTAGAGGAAGCAGCGGTTCTGGGCGAGCGAGGGGTCGTGGGCGTCGGCGAACGTGCCGATCAGCGCGTCGGTGAGGACGACGCCGCGCACCAGGTCGTCCGTGAAGCGCTCCTCGATGCCGACGCCGACGGGCTCCTCGAAGAGCAGCCGCCACGCCTCGTCGTCGCCGACGCGCTCGCGCAGCGCGGCACGGGTCGGCAGCGGTTCCGTGAGCGTGGGGAAGACGCGCTCGGCGGCGCGCCGGGTCGTCGCGTAGAACCGGCTCCACGCCTCGTACTCGCGCTCCCCGCCGGTCAGCCGGGCGAACGCGGCTCGGGTGCGCGCGGGCCCGCCGCCGACCAGCAGCCCCGTGGGGCGGCCGGCGCGGACCGTCGGCGTGTACGAGGACACGGTCCGCTGCCGCACGGCGAAGTCGAGCCCCAGCTCGGCGACGATCTTCCTCGGCACGAGGCTCACCAGGTACGAGTACCGGGAGAGGCGGGCGTCGACGCCGGGGAAGGGCCGGGTCGAGACGGCGGCGCCACCGGTCGCCCCGAGCCGTTCGAGGACGGCGACGGTGCGGCCGGCGCGGGCGAGGTAGGCGGCGGCGACGAGGCCGTTGTGGCCCCCGCCGACGATGACGACGTCGTACCGGTCCGTGCCCGGTCCTTCGGCGATCGACACGGCAAGCCCCTCCGAGGGTAGGCACGGCGAGCCCCTCCGGCGGGCGGGGAGCGGGGACCGGGGCGCGGCCCGGCGACCTCAGCCGCGATTCTGTCCCCGCTGTGGCGGCTGGGCAACACGGCGACACGACCCGGCCGCCGGCAGGGGTACTGCCCGCGGCTCAGCCGGAGGTGCCGGCGCTCCCCGCCCGGGCGCCTCGCCTAGTCCCGGCCGCCCGCCTTGTACGGGGCCGGGCGCGCGCCGGGGCCGAGCCGGGCCATGGCGCGCAGGATGTGCTTCGGGGGCAGTTGCCAGCGCACCCGGTCGGGCACGCTGCGCAGCACGGTGCCCAGGGCGCGCAGCCGCCGGGTGGTGACGGCCGGGGCGGGGGCGGGCCGCCCGTACAGCTCGTGGGCGTACGGGGGCAGGGAGGCGTACGCCAGGCCGGCCACGCGTCGCCACAGCACCTCGCGCGCCGGGGCCAGCAGGGCGGGCGTGGGCGGGCGGCGCAGGAAGTCGTCGACGGTCCGGGCCTCGGGCCCTGCGGCGAGTTCGGGCCGCACCCTGTCGAAGTACCGCGCCAACTCGGCCTGGTTCGCGGGCACCTGGGCCGGATCGAGGCCGACGAGACGGGCGCTGGTGCGGTGTTCGGCGAGGTACCGGTCGGCCTGCGCCTCGGTCAGCCGAAACCCCGAGCGCCGGGCGACGTGCAGGTAGGAGTCGATCTCGGCGCAGTGCACCCAGAGCAGCAGCGCGGGTTCGTCGACGCCGTACCGCTCCCCGGTCTCCGGGTCGGTGGCGGTCAGCCGCCGGTGGATGCCGCGGACCCGGGCGCCCGCCTCCTCCGCCGCCTCCGCGGTGCCGTACGTGGTCGTCCCGACGAAGCTCGCGGTGCGCATCAGGCGGCCCCAGGCGTCCTGCCGGAAGTCGGAGTTCTGCATGACGCCGCGGACGGCGCGCGGGTGCAGCGCCTGGAGGTACAGGGCCCGGATGCCGGCCACCCACATCATCGGGTCGGCGTGCACCTGCCAGGTCACCGACCCGGGCCCGAACAGCCCCGGATCCGCCGCGTCCGCCTGCACCCTCTCGCACCTCCCACCGTCACCGTGCCCGTTCCGTCCAGCTTACGCAGGGGGCCATGGCGACGGCCGGCTCCGCCGGCGGGTGCGCTCGCCGCTGCGGCCGCGGCGGTC